>CBDUOW010000198.1:0-3727 GCA_965368945.1 uncultured Gammaproteobacteria bacterium | reverse complement strand
AACGAATAAGAGGATAACGCATCCCGTATGCCCGACAGCCGTGATGTCAACCAACTGCTGGGCCAGATGGCCCACAACCTGCGTTCCCTGCTCGCATCACGTTCCGTTTCCGATCCCCTCATGATAGGCATTCACACGGGAGGCGTGTGGGTCGCCCAGGCGCTCCATTCACAACTTGCTCTGTCAGATCCGCTCGGTACCCTCAATATCAGCTTTTACCGGGACGATTTTACCCGTATCGGGATGCATCCCCAGGTGCAGCCATCCAGCTTGCCATTTGAAATTGAAAACCGCCATGTCATCCTGGTGGATGATGTCCTGCATACCGGGCGTACCATCCGCGCCGCCTTGAATGAAATCTTTGACTATGGCCGGCCTGCCTCGGTCATCCTGGCCTGCCTGATTGATCGCGGCGGTAAGGAACTGCCGGTGTGTGCTGACATCGTCGGGGAAAAAATTGAACTTTTATCCAATCAACATATCAAGTTGACCGGACCGGAACCGCTGCAACTCACGGTACAGGGCGATAAATGATAAACACGAATCTTCAATTCGATGCTGACGGACGCCTGCGTCACTTTATCGACATTGAAGGGCTGTCACGCGCTGTCCTGACCGAAATCCTCGACACCGCCGAAAATTTTGCCACGGTCGGCACCCAACAAGTAAAAAAGGTCCCGTTGCTGCGCGGCAAGACCATCGTCAACCTGTTCTTTGAACCCAGTACCCGTACCCGCACCACGTTTGAGCTGGCCGCAAAGCGACTTTCGGCGGATGTGCAAAATATCAATATCAGCACCTCTTCCAGCAGCAAGGGAGAAAGCCTGCTGGATATGCTGCGCAACCTGGAAGCCATGTGCTGCGATATGTTCATTGTGCGTCATAACCAGAGTGGTGCCGCCCATTTTATTGCCGAGCATGTCGCACCCCATATCAGCGTGATCAATGCCGGGGATGGCTGGCATGCCCACCCCACCCAGGCCATGCTCGACATGTTCACCATTCGCCGTCACAAGCCTGATCTGACGGCGCTGCGGGTCGCCATTGTGGGCGATATCAAGCATTCGCGGGTCGCGCGTTCGGAAATTCACGCCCTCAATACCCTCGGCGTGCCGGAAGTGCGGGTCATCGGTCCCCAGACTCTCATCCCTCCTGAAGCCGCCAACCTCGGGGTGCACATTTATCACTCCCTGGAAGAAGGACTCAAGGATGTTGATGTGGTGATAATGCTGCGGCTGCAACGCGAGCGCATGGAGGGCGCGTTATTACCCAGCGAACACGAGTATTTCACCCGCTATGGCCTGACGGAAACCAAACTGGCGTTGGCCAGGCCCGATGCGATTGTCATGCACCCCGGCCCGATCAACCGGGGGGTAGAAATTGACTCCGCAGTGGCGGATGGACCTCAATCAGTCATTCTGGAACAGGTGACTAACGGCATTGCGGTGCGTATGGCGGTCATGTCGATGGTGTTGGGTCGAGCGCCGCAAGGCAATGAAGGGGATTGATATGCGGCAGGTAATTGAACACGGCCGCCTCATCGACCCCGCCAACAAGCTGGACCAGGTTGCTGACCTTTATCTCGCCGACGGACAGATTGTCGGGCACGGAACAAAACCGGATGGCTTTGTGGCGGACCAGACGATCGACGCCAGCGGTAAAACCGTTATTCCTGGCCTCATTGATCTCTCTGCCCGCCTGCGTGAACCGGGACAGGAACATAAAGGCAATATAGCAAGCGAAACCCGCGCCGCCGCCGCCGGCGGAATTACTACGCTCTGTATTCCCCCCGATACCAACCCCATCATTGAAACGCCTGCTGTGGCTGACCTCATCACGCGACGTGCCAATGATGCCGGCTTCGCCCGGGTATTGCCTGTTGGTGCACTGACTGTGGGACTAAAGGGCGAACTGCTCGCGGAAATGGACCTGCTACATCAGCAGGGTAAGTGCATTGCCGTCAGTAATGCCTGCCGGCCTGTCAACCAAACCCATGTGATGCGGCGAGCCATGGAGTATGCCGCCAGCTGTGGATTACCCGTGTTCCTGCATGCCGAGGATCGTAGCCTGTCACAGGCTGGCTGTGTGCATGAAGGCATCATGAGTACTCGCCTTGGGTTACCTGGTATTCCCGAGGCGGCGGAAACAGTGGCCGTGGCCCGTGAACTGATGCTGATTGAACAAACAGGCGTACAAGCCCACTTTTGCCATTTATCTACCGCACATTCGATCCAAATGATCGCCCGTGCCAGACATGACGGCCTGCCGGTGACGATGGCGGTAACTCCTCACCATCTACATCTGACAGAAATGGATATCGGCTTTTTCAATAGCCAGTGCCACGTGCTGCCGCCGTTACGCACCCAACGTGATCAGGATAGTCTCCGCGCGGGACTGACTAACGGCTGCATCAGTGTGATTTGTTCCGATCATCAGCCCCATGATCCAGATGCCAAGCTGGCGCCTTTTGCGGACACCGAGCCGGGGATCAGTGGCCTGGAAACCCTGCTGCCCCTGGCGCTGCGCCTGGTGACGGATGGGGTTGTATCATTGATGGAGGCCATCGCCACAATGACCTGTGAGCCGGCACGAATTTTAAATCTTACCGACAGCGGAACTTTGGCGAGTGGTGCGCGGGCAGATATCTGTATCTTTGATCCTGAACAACACTGGACAGTTGACCCGGAACAGCTGGTCAGCGCGGGTAAAAATACCCCCTTTGCTGGTTGGGAATTAGCCGGCAAAGTGTCCCACACCTTGCTTGCAGGCAAGCTTGTTTACGAATCAGGTTTATAGCTGGCGGTCAGAACAATATTATTACTCATGTTCAATTCTGATTAATTCGTATACAAAGTATAATTAACCATCAACTGTCTTAGTTCATGAAATCAAATCGCGACACCATCTATCTTGAAGACGCGGAGATCCTCGAGCACCAGGCCTTTGAGGGTGACCAGTACATCCTTCGCGTCAGGGCACCGGAGATCGCCAGCCATGCCACAGCAGGCAGCTTCGCGCATATTACCTGTGATCCCCAACGCCCCATGCGTCGGCCGATTTCCATCATGCGGGTGATGCCGAAAAGCGGGGAAGTGGAATTTCTGTATAAGACCTTTGGTGAGGGTACGGCCCTGCTGGCTCAGCGCAAAGTCGGCGAATTGCTCAGCATCCTTGGCCCCATCGGCAAGCCCTTTGAGTTGCACGGCAACCGGCCTCGCCCCCTGCTAATAGGTGGGGGCGTCGGCATGCCACCGATGGTCTTTGTCGCCGATGTGATTCGTCAGCAACATACAAATTTTTCGCCATTCATGATCCTGGGCTCCGAAGTTCCCTTTCCGTTCAGCGCCCAGCCTTCCGAGTTCATGATCCCCGGTATGCCCGATGGCGTTGTCGCCAGCATGCCACTCATGGAAGACTGGAATATACCTTGCCGCCTGGCAAGTACCCAGGGCTATGTTGGTTGTTTCGAAGGTTATGTAACCGACCTCGCTCGCCTCTGGCTGGATGCCTTAACCGCCGAGCAGCGTCAGGAAGTTGAAGTTTTTACCTGTGGCCCACATCCCATGCTGGAAGCAGTGGCCAAACTGGCGAGCGAGTACGGCCTCCCCTGCCAGGTATCCCTGGAGGAATTTATGGCCTGTGCCGTTGGAGGGTGTGCCGGTTGTGTGGTTGAAGTGCAAACGGATAACGGACCCACAATGCAACGTGTCTGTGTCGATGGACCGGT
>CBDUOW010000197.1:0-3734 GCA_965368945.1 uncultured Gammaproteobacteria bacterium | reverse complement strand
CTACCGCTGTCAATCAAATAGTAATCCCCCCGACCAATCCGGCGGATCATGGCGTGATTACGGGAGGCATGCAGATCAGGCACGACGATATCACTGTTCCGATCCCGGCCCAGTGTCAATACGGTCTTACAAGGGATTTCGTGAGTTTCACCTTGGTGTTTATAACGTATAAATGCCGTCATGGACCCTCTTTATCCTGACGAGGCAAGCGCCATAGTCAAGTCATCATACCTGATATGTATGTTCGGCAATAATGGGCCTGACTAAAGCGAAAATGACACCTGATTTCAAGCCAGGGCTTTCACTAACCCTCTTATCGGTGGCTGGTTCATCAGGGAGCGAAATAAGGAAACCTCATTGGCGGCCTGCATTCCGCACAGAATATCTTCGTAGTCACCGTTCTCAGGCTGTACCGGCTCTTGCAACAGATCGACAGTTTCACCATGTTCGGCGTGAATATGCGCGTCAACGCTCGCAAGCACCTCTTCGTTGCGAGCAAAATCCCTTACGGTCTGGGCGACCCGAAACAACCAGGCCTGGGCGAATACATCACCCCGCCGTTGGGACTCGCTATCTTGCTCGTCCGCCACACTGGCGATGAACTCTTCTCTGGTCTTGGTTAATTGCCGTAACAGGACTTCAAAGGTATAGGTGGACAGCTCTGGGGAAAAATCCAACCCAAGAAATCGATATTCAGGGCGGCGACCATAATGCCGGGCAACAAAGACACGGCAGTCAAACGTGTCGGCGACCAGGTTGGCGAGCGCTAACACCCAGAAGGGTGGCGTGTAGGCCTGGCCGATACCTACGACCGACTCAGCCACGATGGCTTCCCGTACCAGATCTTCACTGATACGGTATTTTCTCATCAGACGATGCGCCTGACGCAGCGCCATTGCCGCTTCGTAAGGATTCCCGGATTCGGACAGCCGCAGGCACTTGCAAATTTTGTCGATTATTTTCCGGTGTTCCACCGCACCGTCTCCCCTTTATTGTCGGTGTTTTGACTTGATTTTATAATATAAACATGAATTTACAAGCACTTTCTATTAAAATACATTAAAAATGCTATCCATTTTGAGCAGGTGCTAAGTAATTAAAGCTTGTTTTACACTTTTTTGACGCTATTTAATGACGAAGATTGATCACATTTTGATGTTGGCGCCGCTTCACCAGATTCGGCGTGAAACCCGATATTGAGACAAATGATGGTTTCCGCGGAACAAAACCCCGTCTTTGACGAAGATGCTATTCGGCAACAGGCCCTGCTGACCCCTCCGGCACCGCATCTCACCGGGGCCCGTCGAGACGCGTTAATCGCGCGCATTAAAGAGCTCCTGCAACAACGGGACGCGGTTCTGGTCGCCCATTACTATGTCGATGATGACCTGCAAATGCTGGCCGATGAGACCGGCGGCCGCGTGGCCGATTCGCTGGAAATGGCTCGCTTTGGGCATGACCACCCTGCCAGTACCGTAGTCGTTGCCGGGGTTCGTTTCATGGGGGAAACGGCCAAAATCCTCAATCCGGAAAAACGCGTCCTGATGCCGACCCTCAAGGCCGAGTGCTCGTTGGACTTGAGCTGCCCGGCCGACGCCTTCAACACCTTCTGCGATGCCCACCCCGACCGCACCGTGGTGGTCTACGCCAACACCAGCGCGGCCGTGAAAGCCCGCGCCGACTGGGTAGTCACCTCCAGCATTGCCACCCGCGTGGTTCAGCACCTGCACGACCAGGGCAAAAAGATTCTCTGGGCTCCCGACCGATTCCTGGGCGATTACGTCCAGAAGGTGACCGGTGCCGATATGCTCCTGTGGCAGGGCTCCTGCATCGTGCATGACGAATTCAAGGCCGAAGAGCTGAAAAAGCTGCGCGCCAAACACCCCGAAGCCGCGGTGCTGGTCCACCCCGAATCCCCCGGTGACGTCATCGCCCAGGCGGACGTAGTGGGTTCCACCACCCAAATCATCCAGGCCGCCACCGAGCTGGATAACCCGACCTTCATCGTGGCAACTGACAAGGGTATTTTCTACAAAATGAAGCAGGCGGCGCCTGGCAAAACCTTCATTGAGGCGCCTACAGGTGGCGTGGGTGCCAGTTGTGGCAGCTGTGCCCATTGCCCCTGGATGGCCATGAACGGCCTTGAGAACCTGAGTACGACGCTCGAGAATCTGGATAATGAAGTCCACATCGATCCGGAAATCGGCCGGCAGGCCATGGTTTCCCTTACCCGCATGCTGGATTTTGCCGCCGGCGAAAATATGTCGGCTATGGGTGAGGCGAATATCGCTTCACCGTCCTGAACCTCATCCCTCCAGGCTGCGCGACGCGATCTCGTACACATCATTGGAGAGCCCCTCCTGGGCGACGATCCGTTCCAGTTGTTCACGCATCAATGCCTGCCGCTCAGGATCGTAACGTCGCCAGCGACTGAGGGTTTGCACCAATCGCGCGGCAATCGAGGGATTCAGGGCATCCAGCTCCAGCACCCGATCCGCCAGAAACCGGTAACCTGCCCCGTCTGCGGCATGAAAATTCACCGGATTGCCCGCACAGAAACGGCCAATCAGGGAGCGCACCTTGTTGGGGTTTTGCAGACTGAACGCCGGATGCTGCATCAGCGCCTGCACCCTTGTCAGGGTACCCGGCAAGCTGGACCCCGCCTGAATCGCCAGCCACTTCTCCACCACCTGCGGATCGTGTTGCCATCTGCTGTAGAAATCGGCAAGTACCTCCTCCCGCACCGGACCCTCTACATCGGCCAGCAGGGATAAGGCCGCCATCACATCCGCCATGTTATCGCCTTGCCGATACTGCTCGACACACAACGCTTGCAGTTCGTCATCGGCCAGCGCCATGAGATAGGCCAGGGCCCTGTTCTTTAAACTGCGTTGCGCCATATCATCGGCATCAAACCGATAGGCACCGGTACTTTGATTGGCCTGGTAGGTCTGCAACAACTCCTTACGCAGTGCTTGCGCCAGGCTGCGACGCATGAACTCCCGTGCCGCATGGATCGCCTCCACATCCACCACGGCCATTTGATCCGCGATGTAACTTTCACCGGGCAGGGTCATAATTCTCGCAATCAGCGCTTTATCGAGTTGGGGGTGGGTCAATGCCTTGCGATAAGCCTCGATAACTTCTTCCGCTAAATGCAATTCACGCTTGTGCTGAACATCATCGATCAGTGTTAACAGATTATTGATCGCCAACTGCTGCCCGGCATCCCAGCGATTAAATTCATCACTGTCATGGGCGAGTAAAAACGCCAGCTCAGTGTCACTCAGAGTGCGCTTGAACTTGACCGGTGCGGAAAAGCCACGGCCTATGGACACCAATGGTTTCTCCGGTACTGCATGAAACATAAAAGTCTGTTGTGCTTCTGTGAGTGACAGCGTCAATGACGTCGCACTTTCTATTGCATCGGGAGCCAACTTCAAAGGCAGGTCATTACCATGTGAATCAAGCAGGCCAATGCTGAGCGGGATATGAAACGGCAACTTCACATCCTGACCCGGTGTTGCTGGAGTGTGTTGCCGCAGGGTTAATTCAAATGTGTTGTTAGCAGCATCATAGTCCTCAACCAGGGTGATCTCCGGAGTACCGGCCTGGTCATACCAACGCTTGAACTGGGTCAGCTCGATGCCGTTGGCATCTTCCATGGCGCTGACAAAATCATCGGTGGTGACCGCCTGACCGTCATGGCGGGCAAAATATAAATCCGTCCCTTT
>CBDUOW010000196.1:0-3743 GCA_965368945.1 uncultured Gammaproteobacteria bacterium | reverse complement strand
CCCGACAGGTCCTCGAGCATGAACTCGAGTTTCATGCGCATGCGCCGGCGCACCATCGGGTCGTTCTGGTCAAGTCCCATCGCCAGCGCCTCGCGGTAAAACACTTCCTCGCGCACATGGCTTTCGACCATCGCGTCCAGCTCTTGCGGTTTCGGCGGGCGCGACCAGGTACGCTCGAAGTTGGCCACGAGCTGTTCCACTTGACCGCTGCTGACAACAATGCGTTTCGTGTCTGGTGCCTCGCTGACCCCTCCCACGAGATTGAAGTAAAGGAACAGCGCGGCGCCGATCAGCAGGAAATGCAACAGTGGCTCACGCCAAAGTGTTTGAATACGTAATGGCATAAGTTGGATTACCCTTTTGGCGTAAACCAGATCGGTGAGGTGTAGGCACGCTCCTGGGTTGAGACGGGTGCACCCTTCGGAATCGGTACGCCGAAGCGAAAGGCGTCAATCGTCGTCCAGCGAGGCGTGGGTATTTCGATCACCCGCGCGTAATAAAACGCTTTTTCCTTGGGATCAAAGTCCGGGTCTGTCCAGACCGCACCGAGCTCCGAGTCACCGATGGTATTGGTAAAACTCGCCGTCTTGGCGTCGACGGTGTTTCCAACGGGTGTTTTGCATCGGCCGTCCTTGTCAATCTTACGGCCATCCGAAACCGCAACATCATAGACGCGCTCATGAGTCTTGCCTTTGTTATCCATCCAGCCCTTGATAATCTGGATGCGGTCCAGGTTCCCGCCAATGGTGTCACGCAGGGCATAGACCATGAAACTGGGAGCGGACTTACCAGACTTTTTCTTCTTCAGGTCGCCGCCCATGGGCACGCCTTTTTGATATCCGGCAAAGGCGGGTTCGCGGCTCTTGAGGTCTTGATTCGTGTAATCCCATCCCCCGAAGAAACGCACCCGGATGCGGCTGCCTGTTGTCGCGTAGACTTCTTTTCGCTGCATCGCATCAAAGATCGCCTCGCGGGTATTCTCCTTAGCCCAGACCCCGGCTAGGCCGGAAGCAACCTGGCCCCAGCTCATCATCGTGCCGACGTCACTTTGCATGAACAGGTGGTTCATGCGGTTCGGATCGGGCTCATAGCCGGAGTGCTTGCCAAAGAAGTTATCTTCCTGGGCGGTGGCGAGGCCGGTGTGGCTGTCGGTGGCACCGACCATGCCGAACTTATATGGGTTAGTGCCGAACTTCTTTTCAAGGGTTAATCCAATTTTCAATGCTTCACGGGCGTATTCACGCGCCAGCATTTGTTTTTCTTTGGCGACTACCTTATTGCCGGGGACGATGTTGCCAAAATCCCAGGTTTCATAGTCGGCAAACTCATCATTGGGTGACAGGAATGGATGCGCTTCACCGTCCCCCTTGATTTGTGTGACTTCGTACAGCGGTTCCCACTTGGTGCGTTGATTGATGTAGGTTTTATCGAGCTTGCGTCCGGTGTACTGGGCATCGACCGGAAACATGAAACCGTTCGACACATTACCGTTATGCGCCAGGGCAAGGATCTGTCCGCCTGTCTTTTTTTCATACTCAGTCATCCATTTCCAGAGCTCCATGGGGTCCGGGCTACCCAGCGGTGGGGTGGTGGTATATGGCATCACCTGCAACGCTTTATCGCCCCCGTCACGGTAAAGCACATTTCTATGCAGATTGTTGCCGTTTAATGTGGATGTCCATTCATAGCCGATAAGGGCCGTGAAGCGACCCGGTTCGTTATACTTCTCAGCCGCTTTGACGATCCTCTCCCAGGTCGATTTGTAACCCTCCGTATTTGGACCGTAATAAATTTCCTGGGGGAATGTTTTTGTCACCATCAGGGCCTTGATGATCTCGTAAGCGATCTCGGGCTTGTCATCCTTGCTCGCCGTTTTGAGGCGGTTATGCCAGTCTTTCCCCTCGGGGGTTGCCAGAATGGCCGGGTTACCCGCTGCCAGGTCAACGATGAAACCCATGTTGTCGGTATGGTCGGTGACGGCGAGCCAATCCAGAGGTCTCGAAAGTTTCGCAGGTATGCCGTATGAGGACGTAACCTCTTCGCCTCTGGCAAAGCGGTAGGCATCTTCCGGAAGCAACGTGGCACCAGCCGTACCGGCATCAAAGGAAATCCCGGTATGCAGATGCGAATCGCCCCACAGCAGTTCGTCCGCGAAATCACGTTTGGCGTAGGGCGAATAGGATTTGCCCTTGTACTTCTCCGACAGCATTTTACTATTGACTTCATAGGCCGGCCCTTCCTGCGCAAGTACTGGGCCCGTCAACACGGCCATAGACATGAACAACACTGTGATATTTGGTCTTTTCATTTTCACTATCTCCTTCTAATTGCCCATGCGGTTATTTCTTCGGCGGGTTGTACCAGATCGGCGAGGTATAGGCGCGTTCCTGGTGGATCAGTTTTGCTTCCTTGGGGATCTCCGCGCCGAAACGGAGCTTGTCGTAGAGCACCCAGCGTGGCGTTGGGATCTCGAGCACACGGGCGTAGTAAAACGCTTTTTCCTTGGGATCAAAATCCGGATCGGTCCACACAGTCGCTAGCTCAGATGCACCAATCGTGTTAGTCCAGTTCGCGGCTTCAATATCAACCGTATTTCCAACCGGTGGTAATTTACCTTTAGCATCGAGTTTACGATTGTCAGACCACGCAACGTTATAAACTTTTTCATGCGTTTTGCCCTTACTATCAAGCCAACCCTTGATGATCTGAATGCGATCGAGATTCGCGCCGATGGGATCGCGCAATGCATAGACCATGAATGTCGGCGCCTTTTTGCCTTTGGGCGCGGCGGTTAGGTCACCCCCCATGGGCACGCCCTTTTCATAACCGCGGAATGCCGCCGCGCGGCTGCGCAGATCGTTATTTGTGAACTCCCAACCGCCGAAGAAACGCACCGGGATGCGCGGACCGGTGGTGGCGTAGGTTTCCTTACGCAGCATGGCATCGAAGATGGCCTCACGGGTATTCTCCGTCGCCCAGACACCCTGGTAGCCGGAAGCGACCGGCATGTAACCCTCGATCTCGCCGAGTTTGGATTTGATGAAGGGGTGATTGACCCGCGTCTTGGAAGGCTCGACGCTGACCGATTTACTGAAGAAATTCTCTTCCTCGGCGGTTGCCAGGCTGGTATGACTGTCGGTGGCGCCGACCATACCGAACTTGTATGGGTTGGTGCCGAGTTTTTTCTCGAGCAAGAGACCGCGTTTGAGCCCCTCGCGCGCATATTCGGCGGCCAGCATTTCTTTTTTCTTGAGCTCGGTCAGGTCGAGGTTGCCCTTATCCCAGGTTTCATAGTCGGCGAACTCGTCATCGGGTGACAGGAACGGGTGCGTCTCGCCGTCACCCTTCATCTGGGTCATCTCGTAGAGAGGCTCCCAGCGCGCGCGTTGCTCGACGTATTTCTTGTTAACCTTACCACCGGCGTAGGTTCTGTCGATCGGGAACATCCAGCCGTTGGATAAATTACCGTTGTGTGCCAGCGCGAGGGCCTGGCCGTTGGTTGTCTTCTCATAATTCTCCAGCCACTTATAGAGATCCAGCGGATCCGTCGTCCCGAACGGCGGTTGTGTCGTCAAAGGTACGACCTGCTTGGCACGCATGGCACCATCGCGCAGGATCACATTGCGGTGCAGGTTCATACCCTTCGGCACTGAGGTCCATTCGTAACCAATCAAAGCGGTAAACTTGCCGGGCTCATTATATTGTTCGGCGGCGTCGACGATCCGTTCCCAGACATTTCTGGT
>CBDUOW010000195.1:0-3750 GCA_965368945.1 uncultured Gammaproteobacteria bacterium | reverse complement strand
GATCAGTGGCGATGTTACGTACAAACTGGCCGTCGATTTTGACAATATCCACGGCGAGATTTTTCAACTGGGAGAACGAGCTGTAGCCGCTGCCAAAGTCATCCAGCGCGAAAAAACATCCCAGTTCTTTCATGGCATTGATGAAGTGATGGGCTGCTTCGAGCTTGTTGATGGCGCAACTCTCGGTAATTTCCAGCAATATATCGGAAGGCAGCAGACTGTGATGCCCAATCCCCTCCTGTAACAGCTTTAACATCTCCAGGTCATCGATGCTCTGGCCGGATAGATTGATCGAGAGTTTGACCATATTGCCGGAGCGGTGATTTGTCGCCAGTTGTTCAAGCGCTTCCTTAACCACCCAGGTATCGATGCGTTGCATGAGGTTAAAGCGTTCAGCAGTCGGTAAGAACTCACCCGGCATGATGAGTTTGTCGTTCGGGTTTTTGAGACGAATCAGTGCCTCATAAAACACATCATGGTTGGGTTGTGTCAGGATGCGTGACCAGAGCAAGCCGGATTTTTCAGGTAATTGCTCCGTATCGATAGTATCCAGTGCGACAATCGGCTGGTAATAGAGGACAAACTCATTGTTTTCCAGCGCATTGTGCAAACGAATCGACCAGCCCAGATCCAGGTCCATGGCGATTTTGTCCTGGGTGTGCTGGTGATAGACATGGCTGTGGTTACGCCCCTTACCCTTGGCGATGTGACAGGCGAGGTCGGCATTGGACAGGACGGCTCCGGGTGATTGGGTTTCCATATCGATCTGGGACACACCGAAGCTGGCGTTGACCTGGTAATCACGTCCATCGTTCTGGAAGGTATAGTCTTCAAGGGTCAGACGGAGTTTTTCAGCGCATTGATGTAAGGCATCCTGTTTCACATTACGCATCAGTACGGCATATTCATCACCACCAAGGCGTGCCAGCATGTCCGTTTTACGTAATTGAGCCTGTATCAAATTGCCGATTTCAACCAGTAATCGATCCCCGGCCGCATGACCGATCGTGTCATTGATATATTTAAAGCGATCCAGATCGATATATACCAGGGCACTGATTTCCTGGCTGCGTTTGAGGCGATTGACTTCCTGCTCCAGGGTGACTTCAAAGGATTTTCGATTCGGCAAGCCAGTCAACTGATCATGCGAGCTGTGCCACTGCAGTTCCTCCTGCAGACGCTTATGGCCGGATATGTCACGAAATGCGACAACAGCACCTTCGCGTTTATCGGCAATGGTTAATGGCAGAATGGTCAGTTCCACATCAATCGGTGTGCCATCAGTTCGCATGAAGGTGGACTCAACCCCCTGTCGCGCATTGCCATCTTCAATAGCCTGTTCGGTGAGACAGACGATTTTTTCGGTGATATTGGGTTGTTTGCAGCCGCGCTGAAAAACATCGGTAGGCCGGTTGGCAATGATGTCAGCATCGTTTTCGTAGCCGAGGATATCCTTTACCGCCGGGTTAATAAAAGTAATAAGCCCCGATTTGTCGACGCCATAAACGCCGTCACCAACGGAAGCGAGAATGCCTGCCAGGCGTTGTCGTTCCTGCTCGAGATGGCGTGTCATCAGCACGGTACGACTAATGACGCCTATACGCGTAAGGAATATATCGTCGGATTCATTTTTCAACAGGCATTCAACCGCCCCCGCTTCCAGTGAGTCAGTGATCACTGTGTCAAGATAGGTGCTGCTTAGAATAATGCACTGCAGAGATGGTAAACGGGAGTGTGCCCTGAGTAGCCGAACCAGCTCATCGCCATTCTGTTCCGGCATGAAATATTCAATGATGGCAATATCGAATTCCTGTTGCTGGATTTTCTCCAGAGCTTCCGGCGTGTTGGTAACCGATTCAGCCTGATAACCGGCATTGTTAAGCAGTTTTCGAAATCTTGAACGGGAAGTCGGAGAATCATCGACCATCAAAATCCGGATAGGATCTTCGCCCTCAGCCTGCAACAAGGTTTTGCTGCTTGGAGCCTCCAGCAACTTGGCTAGAGATTGTGGCGCATGAGCGTGGTCTGGCCACAACAGAAATGCGGTGCGTGCACGGCCAGAGACCCAGGCCAGTTTCGCTGCTTCCGCTTCATGGGCGATCACCAATACCGGCACACCGGCGAGGTCTGGTTCAGCCAGCACGGCTAGAAATTCATCCGTACTGGGATGGGCATTCGCAGGCCAGCTGAGGATCACGGCATCATATTGTTTATCCTCGGCAACCGATTTCATGAGGGAGATGGCTTCTTCGAAGCGCCGGATGGCGACAACAATGAAATCCTGCTTGCTCAATAGTCGGGTCAGTCTGTCACGCTGACCATCGGAGCTCTCAATGTAAAGAATCTTGTGCATGCAAGTTTTAGTCATGAAGGGCCTGCCCATCATTTGTTGACCACTGAGGATGGGAGAAGGACCAGAGTTATGGTGGTGCTGGTTTCAGGTTAGATCGGCAGGCAGAAGCGGAACTTGAATAAATTGAGAGGTTAGTGAATGGTCAATTCAATGGCGGATGTCTGTAAAAAAAACATGCAGCCTTCCCTGGCTGCATGGTTTAGGGAAACACGTGATAAGGGGTCACTTGCCAGGAAGTCTTGAGTACAGGTGGTGCATTGACTGAGGACTGTTTGAGCAGAGTTGTCGGTGACGAAACTGGTTTGGCAATGACCGGCAGGCTAATGGCCAGAATAATGACCAGCAAGACCACGTGCCAGACAGAGAGTCGGGCATGGTAGGAGTGCTTTAACAAAGTATTTCTCTTGGTCATTTCGGTGTAGGGGGCTGCCTGCCATATAGAATAGCGACTTTTTGAGTGAGTATTAGTACTTTTGGAATAGTTTTCCTGATTTTGCGAGGGTGATCACATCGAGGGGTGAAAACCCCGTCACACTTTAAGAATATGCCCAAGTGTATGGCAGGCCGGTACTGGAATCAGGTGCGTGTGACTGGGCGCTGCCGCCTTCTGAGCCAGCTAGTCGCTCCAGCGGCGGTGAGAATGCACCAGACGGCAAACAGGGCGCCGGGCAAGGCGGTTTCCGGGGTGTCCTTGAAATGCTCGAGTGCCAGGACGACGCCCAGACCGGCATTCTGCATACCGATTTCAATGGCCAGTGCAAGCTGGTGGCGATGATCAAAGCGATAGAGTCGAGCCAGGAACCAGCCGGCGGTGTAGCCCAGCGCATTCAGCAGAACCACCAGCAGGAACACCTCCAGGCCGACGGAGGCAATCCGCGACTGGTTGGCAGCGACCGCATAGCTGCAAATGATAATGATGGCAAGCGCTGCCAGTGCGGGAGCGATTTCACGTACCAGCGTGATATGCCTGCCCAGATAGCGGTGCAGGTACATTCCCAGCCCAAGGGGGACCACCACGACTAACAGAATGGTATGCATCATATTCCAGAAGGGGATCGGCAGCAGCTTTCCTCCCAGTGCCTCAACCAGTGTCGGCGTAACCAGGGGGGACAGGAACGTGGCCACGGTGGTCATGGCAATGGAAAACGCCATGGCACCGCCGGCCAGATAGACAATGACATTACTCGCCATGGCGCCGGGGGCCGAGCCAACAATGATAAAGCCGAGGGCCACAGCCGGAGGCAGACCGGCAAGGTTGGCGACAAGAAATGCCAGGATCGGCATGACAGCATATTGGGTCAGGACACCCAGGCCGATACGCAGGGGGTGATGCAAAGTATCTTTTAACTCATCGGCATCAAGGACTACGCCAAGCGCAAACATGGTAATGGCAAATA
>CBDUOW010000194.1:0-3751 GCA_965368945.1 uncultured Gammaproteobacteria bacterium | reverse complement strand
AATTTGGTCGAGGTTAATGTCATGGAGGATCCGCGCTATCATGTGGCGGACGATCAGTTGGCATAAAGAAAATTTTAATATTTGTTAGTTAAAAAGCCCGCGTCAGCGGGCTTTTTTATTGGTGGCCAGGTAGATTGTTATCCAAGCGAAAGCCAGATTGCAGCCAGCAATAAGACAATGGCCAGTGCCTGAAAAACCACTCTTGCACTCATCAATTGGCCGCTATGTTCGGAGTCGTAATTCCCCCCATGTGCCATCGAACCCAGACCCCACCCGAGTGAGACAATTGTGGCCACGAGCGCCAGGATAATTAATATTGTTAGCATGGTCATGATCCGCCCTCCTGTGGCTACTTATTATTTAAAGAATAGTAAAGCGCAGCGGTGCAGCCATGATCTGGATCAACAGGAGAGCGATTGGGTAACTTCAGGACTATAAATACATTTTATGAATATAATAAAATATTGGCGATAATTTCAGCGGCCTGTGTCGATACGTTATCAACCAGGGTCACAGTGATAACGAGTTTCTGCTGCTTAGTCTCGCAGTCCGAGTTCGCTCAAAAACAGTTGGCGGGCCATATCCAACCTGTTTTGAAAGGATTCTATGGCTTGAGCCTCAATTCCGGGTATTAGCTGTTGCATTGAATCCAGATAACAATCATAAAATTTGTCGAAGGCAATCTGGACTTGTTTGGAGTTGAGATTCCTGGCGGTGTTTTTATCATCGGGGTTTAAGGAGGATTCTGTGGTGACAATGGCAGCATAACGGGGTATGAGTTTTTGCTTGCCGGTTTCAGCATGACTGGCAACCAGGGGGGAGCTTTTTACATAGGAATCACCTTGGTACTCAAATGCTTGACCGATTTCAAGTTGCTGGAATTTCATAACATGGGTTTCCATAAATCTGAGCTGTAAAAGAAATATTGTATGGTACGGATTAGATTTTTAATCCGTCAATCCCGCTTTGCCCTACCTTCATGCCTGCCAATTGAGATGCGTATATTACAGCCTCAAGCAGGGTATTACCGTTGCTTAAACCATGAATGATACCAGCATTGAATGTATCACCGGCTGCCAGTGTATCGATCACCCTGGGTGGGAGATAAGCCGGCACATGATATTCTGTGTTGTTATTATCACGCAGCCATGCTCCTTGTTCGCCCCAGGTACACACAAGCATGGCGTCGGGTGCAAGCCGTCGTATTACTTCAAAAAAATCAGGCGCATTGTCGAAGCCTCGCCCGGTTGCAAATGATTTGGAAAATAACAGGATGTCAGCCAATGGAAGCAAATCGTGGATATCCTCGCGCTCTTTCTCGATTTCCAGCGAAATAGGCTGGTCAACACGACGCTGTTGTGTATCGAATAGCATTTGCTTGACTTCAGGTATGTTGCGTCCTTCAAAATGAAACCAGTCAAACGCTTCGAGTGGAATCTGTTTAAAGTGTTCGTACTCAAATTCGGGTAAGTCGCGATAATGCACAATGGTACGTGATCCGGTTTTCTGATTCAGCGTGATATAGGAAGTGGGTACTTTTCTGCCTTGTACAAACTGGCAGTAGTCAGTAGCAACATGCCTGGCGTTTAACTGGTTCTGGATCCTGTGACCATCAGGTTCATCTGCGAGGGTTCCGGCAAATTCAATCTTGTGGCCACACTGCACCAGAATTGAAGCGGTATTGGCAGCATTGCCACCACATTCAATACGTTGACTCAGGGCTCTTATTTCCTCATCCTCGACAGGATAATGATCAACAATATTAATAATATCGAGCGTTGCGATACCAACTATCAGGATATGGCTCATGAGTTAATTGAATCGTGTTAAAGGCATCAGTTGTTATCAGTCAATTCTATCTATTAATGCTCGATTATCATGTGCCGGGTTGTTCACGGCTGTGCTGATGCGATAAAAATTTAGTAGATTGATATCACAAGGGCCAAGTAATTTAATCAGCTCATTCGTGTCTGTATTATATGGATTTAACCAGGAGTCGTAATTTTCTCGGTCAATTATTACAGGCATACGATCATGAATCGATTGGATAAGAGCATTGGCTTCTGTGGTGATAATCGTACAAGAGTTAATAAGATGCTCGCCCTCCCAGTATTCCCATAATCCCGCAAAGGCAAGCAAGCCATCGTCTTTGCTGTGAATATAATAGGGTTGTTTGCCCTGGGAGTCTGTATGCCATTCATAAAACCCACTGGCGGGAATTAAACAACGCCGATGTTTATATGCATCACGATAGGCTGGGCGTGTGCTTAATGTTTCTGCCTTGGCATTGATCATTTTATATTTGGCGTTGCGTTCTTTGGCCCAGTGTGGAATCAGTCCCCAGTGCATTAAGGAACAGGCTCGACCATCATCAGGTGCCTGACAGATAACAGGAACATCTCCTCCCGGGGTAATGTTCCAGGAGGGGTGAAATTTTGGTATGGGCCCATCAATATGAAAATAATCAGTGATATATTCAGGCCCGGCAGCAAGGGTGTAACGGCCACACATGTGATAGTTTTTCAACTCACTCCTGTTATTCTGAGTAGTGGTAATAACGGCTGTTAAGATAGTCGACAACATCCTCGATATCGTGAGGCAACCATTTCAATTGTAACTCATTCATCCAGCGAGTAACTTCGTCTCGAATTGCATTGATGTTTTTTGCGTTATGTTTTTCACGAATGTGTACGTTGCTCTCATGACATACAAGGCAATGATTCAAATATAAAAGCTCACCACGGGATGACGGCGCTAACTGGCTATCTGGTTGTTTGTTCTGAGAGTGCTCCTGCTCGAATGATAACTCTTTTCCCGGGGATGACACGGCAATCGCATACACATTAGTTGTGAGCATAAGTGCCAATCCTGCGCTAAATATTTGTTGAATCATCTCGGTTGTTTGTCATGGTGTTATTGTCAGTATAGAAAAAGAAAAGAGTTCATTGCTGCAGTTGCCGGATATATTCGTACATCACGATCGAGGCAGCAATACTGACATTAAGACTTTCCAGACTGCCAAACTGGGGGATACTCAGGCACTGAATATCGGGAAAATCAAGGGGTTTAAAACTGATACCGAGCCCCTCATTGCCGAAAATAAATGCGCTTTTTTGCGGAAATGTCGTCTGCTGCAGGCTGGTCTCGCAGTTGGCTTCGAGGGTAAACAGGGTATAACCCTGCTTACGCAGGGAGTCATGGCAATCACCAAAGCCAGCGTGAAAACGGGCGGGCACTTTGCGAAAGGCACCCTTGGCCGGGGCGGGATCAAATGGTGCTATATCGATCAGGTGAACTTCTCGTGCGCCAAAAACCTCGGCGCTGCGAAATATCTTGGGAATATTAAAGCCTGCCTTGAGATGATCCAGTACCAGGATGAAATCATGTACCCCGGGTGCAGCCGCCTGGTTGCGCCACTTTTCCTTCTGGTATCGTAGCACGGCATTTTTACGACGATTACGGCGGTTTTTGCTTTCCTGACGGCTGACCATTTGTACCTTTTAACATGCTTGTGAGGAATGGAAAATGAAATAGGAGCTACCGTTGCTGACAGAACCCACTCAAATTACCACATAAATAGCCGGGTGATTGTAAGAATAACCGACCATTTTACTTGAAATATCTTGAAATATAAGAAAACGTTAATATACTAGTCAAGGTCGTGGATTTGGAGAGAAATTATGCATTGGAATATCAAGGAAATTGAAGCCCCTGAATTGGCCAATTGGCAGGATGAAAAGGGCGATAATCT
>CBDUOW010000193.1:0-3763 GCA_965368945.1 uncultured Gammaproteobacteria bacterium | reverse complement strand
TTTCATTATCAGTGCCAACGTAGCGCAATTCTTCAATCTTGGCTTCCAGTTCGGCAATGGGTTGTTCGAAATCGAGGAAATTCAGGTTCATGTTCGACAGTCTCGAGTTGCATGTATGCAGGAACTAGTGTTTTTCAATAACTTAGACCACAAAGTTTATAACGATTATAGTTGTTAGACCAGTCTTTGTGGTCAAGACATGACGATTGTAGCATTCTCGATTGAATTCTGGCGTGATACCAGGACCTGGTTCCGAAATTTTTAATACACCAGTCGCACCTGGCTATCGCCCATGACTTCCTTAAGCCGGTGTATCAGCTCATCGGTCGGGTGTACCCGCCAGGCTTCGCCCAGGGCAATTTCCGCCCGTGCCCCGTCTCGCAGGTAAGCCAGACTCACCGGGCAACCCCCTTCACGGAACGGTGCCAGGGTGGATTGCAATTGCTTGATAAAACCATTGGCCGCGCGCTGTTCATCCACCTCGAGGATCAGTTTTTTGGCGAAGTGTTCCCGTGCCTGGTTGATATCATAAATGCTGCGTGCACTCATCTTGTAGCCGCCGCTGTACTCATCGACACTGACCTCACCTTCCACCACGATTAACTTATCCTTGGCGAGCTGATCGCGATAGCGTTGGTACGGCTCGGAGAACACTGCCAGTTCGATACGCGCACTGCGATCATCGATGGTAATGAATGCCATGCGATCCCCGCGCCTGGTATTCATGCTACGCATGGCAATAATCAATCCGGCCACCACCACTGTTTGATCATTGGTGGGTTTGAGATCCACGATGCGCGCGGTGACAAAACGGCCCAGTTCCTCAAGATAACGTTCTATAGGATGGCCGGTGAGGTATAGGCCGAGGGTTTGTTTTTCACACGATAGCCGCTGGTCTTCATGCCAGTCGGGTTGCACCAGGTAGCGCGCCGGACTGGCTTCCGTTTGCGCACTCATGCCAAACAAATCTTCCATCCCGACTTCGCGGTTGCGGGTTTGTTGTTCGGCGATCTTTAATGCCGCCGGCAAGGACGCCATCAGGGTAGCCCGATTCTGGCCAAACACATCCAGCGCACCGGCCATCACCAGGGCTTCGAGGGTACGACGATTGACCTTCTTCAGCTCAATGCGCTGACAAAAATCAAATAAATCGCGGAACGGCCCCCTGGCTTCACGCTCGCCGATAATACTTTCAACCGCCGCCTCACCGACGCCCTTGATGGCGCCAAGGCCATACACAACCTTGTTATTTTCACGTCCGGTGAATCGATGTTCACACAGATTAATATTGGGGGGCTGAACACTCAGGTTCATGTCATGACACTCATCAATCAAGGTGACGATCTTGTCGGTGTTATCCATATCCGCCGATAACACCGCGGCCATAAAGGCGGCCGGGTAATGGGCCTTGAGCCAGGCTGTCTGGTATGACACCAGCGCATACGCCGCCGAGTGTGATTTGTTAAAACCATAACCGGCAAACTTTTCCATTAAATCGAAAATATAGGTGGCGGTTTTCTCCGTCACGCCCCGCTCGAGCGCGCCCTTGGTAAAGATGTCACGTTGCTTGGCCATCTCTTCGGGCTTTTTCTTGCCCATGGCGCGACGCAACAAGTCCGCAGCACCGAGGGTATAACCCGCCAGGACCTGCGCGATCTGCATCACCTGCTCCTGGTAAAGGATCACGCCATAGGTGGGTTTGAGGATGGTTTCCACATCCGGATGCGGATATTGGACTTTGGCACGCCCGTGCTTGCGGTTAATGAAATCATCCACCATGCCGGACTGCAATGGACCCGGGCGGAACAAGGCCACCAGGGCAATAATGTCTTCAAAGCTGTCGGGTTGCAGGCGTTTTATCAGGTCCTTCATGCCACGTGATTCCAACTGGAATACCGCCGTGGTCTGGTTTGCCTTTAACAGCTCAAAAGTCGCTTTATCATCGATCGGTATCGTAGTGATATCAATCGGATCCTCACCCAGGGCCTGACGCTGTTTATTAATAGTTTGCACCGCCCAGTCGATAATGGTCAGGGTACGCAGACCCAGGAAGTCAAACTTCACCAGACCCACGGATTCGACATCATCTTTGTCGAACTGGGTTACCAGGTTAGTGGCGCCCTGTTCGCAATACAGCGGCGCGAAGTCAGTCAGTTTGGATGGCGCAATGACCACACCCCCGGCATGCTTGCCGGCATTGCGTGCCAGGCCTTCCAGCGACTTGGCGAGATCAATCAGACCTCGCACTTCCTCATCCTGCTCATACAGTTCCTTGAAGGCTTCTTCCTGTTCCAACGCCTTGTCGAGGGTCATACCAATCTCAAATGGAATCAGCTTGGCAATACGATCCACAAATCCATAGGGATGACCCAGTACCCGACCGACATCCCTCACAACTGCCTTGGCGGCCATGGAACCGTAGGTAATGATCTGCGAGACCTTGTCGCGCCCGTAATGCTCGGCAACGTAGTCGATCACACGGTCGCGACCTTCCATACAGAAGTCCACGTCGAAATCCGGCATGGACACACGTTCCGGATTGAGGAAGCGTTCAAACAGCAGATCATATTCAATCGGATCGAGATCCGTGATGGTCAGGGCATAGGCCACCAGCGAACCCGCGCCGGAACCACGCCCCGGTCCCACCGGGATGCCATGCTCCTTGGCCCAGCGAATGAAGTCGGCCACGATAAGGAAGTAGCCGGGGAAACCCATTTTGTTGATAACATCCAGCTCGATCTGCAAGCGTTCATCGTACTCTTGACGTTTTTCGCTAAAATCCGCTGCGGCTGGATCAAATAATTTGGCCAGACGCAGCTCGAGGCCCTGGCGGGATTCTTCCGCCAGGAATTCCTCGATGGTCTTACCGGCGGGAATGGGATAATCCGGAAGATAGTTTTTGCCCAGGGTCAGTTCCAGGTTGCAACGCTTGGCGATCTCCACCGTGTTTTCGATAGCCTCGGGCAAATCGGCGAACAGTTCCCGCATTTCCTCAGGCGTGCGTAAATACTGCTGCTCGGAGTGCCGGCGTGGCCGGCGTGGATCATCGAGGGTACGACCGTCATGGATACAGACCCGGGCTTCGTGGGCACCGAAATCCTCACGGCTTAGAAAATGCACATTATTGGTTGCCACCACGGGGGTGTTGGTGGCTGCGGCTAACGCCACCGCAGCATGCAGGTATGCTTCATCACCCTCACGCCCGGTGCGTTGCAGCTCGAGATAATAACTGCCTGGAAACAACCTGCACCAGAAATCCAGACAAGCTTGCGCCTCTTGCTGGTTACCCGCCAGCAGGGCCTGACCGATATCACCGGCCTTGGCCCCGGACAGCGCAATCAAGCCGTCGGTATGGCCTTCCAACCAGGCTTTGTTGAGCTGTGGCTGGCCACGGTGCTGGCCTTCAATATAGGAACGGGAGACCAGTTCAGTCAGATTGCGATAACCGGTCGTGTCTTTGCACAACAGCACCAGGCGAAACGGTGGACCGGCGTCCTGTTCGTTCTCGATCCACAGGTCCACGCCGACAATGGGTTTGACCCCCGCTGCTATGGCGGCACGATAGAACTTGACCATGGCAAACAGATTGCTCTGGTCGGTTACCGCCACCGCCGGCATGCCGGCCGCGGCCACGGCTTGCACCAGTGGCTTGATACGTACCAGGCCATCGGCCAGCGAGTATTCGGTGTGGAGATGAAGGTGAACAAACTGACTCGACATGCGCCAAAGTGTCAGATCAAATGGCCACGCATGCAAGCCTTGA
>CBDUOW010000192.1:0-3763 GCA_965368945.1 uncultured Gammaproteobacteria bacterium | reverse complement strand
CTTTGTTGTGGCATAATGCGCGCCCTTTTTAACTGTATTACTACCCCGGAAGTTTCCCTTGATTACGACAGCTAATATCACCATGCAGTTTGGGGCCAAGCCCTTGTTTGAAAACATTTCCGTCAAATTTGGCAATGGCAATCGCTACGGCCTGATTGGCGCCAACGGTTGTGGCAAGTCCACCTTTATGAAGATACTTGGCGGCGATCTGGAGCCCACGGCAGGCAATGTGTCGGTGGATGTGAACGAGCGCGTTGGCAAACTTCGCCAGGACCAGTTTGCGTTTGAAAACAATACGGTACTGGATACGGTCATCATGGGACATGATCGTCTGTGGCAGATAAAAGAGGAACGCGACCGTATCTATTCTCTTGCGGAAATGAGTGAAGAGGATGGTATGAAGGTAGCCGACCTGGAAGTCGAGTTTGCCGAGCTGGACGGCTATACCGCCGAAGCCCGCGCGGGTGAATTATTGTTAGGCCTGGATATCCCGCTGGAACAGCATAACGGCTTGATGAGCGCCGTCGCGCCGGGATGGAAGTTGCGCGTGTTGCTCGCCCAGGCATTGTTCGCGGATCCGGACATAATGTTGCTGGACGAGCCAACCAATAACCTGGATATCAACACCATTCGCTGGCTCGAAAAAGTGCTGAATGAACGAAACAGTACCATGGTCATCATCTCTCACGATCGTCACTTCCTTAACAGTGTATGCACACACATGGCCGACCTGGATTACGGTGAGCTGCGCGTGTATCCAGGTCATTATGATGATTACATGACTGCATCCACCCAGGCCCGTGAACGCCTGTTGACGGATAATGCAAAGAAAAAAGCCCAGATTGTCGAACTCCAGTCGTTTGTCAGCCGCTTTTCCGCTAATGCATCGAAGGCCAAGCAGGCGACGTCGCGCGCCAGACAAATTGAGAAAATTCAGCTCGATGAAGTCAAACCATCCAGTCGTCAAAGTCCTTTTATTCGTTTCGAGCAAGACAAAAAACTATATCGCATCGCCCTGGAAGTAGAAAACCTGAGTAAGGGATACGATGAGCAGCCATTGTTCAGTGACATGAACCTCTTGGCGGAAGTGGGTGAACGTATCGCGGTGATCGGACCCAATGGGATAGGTAAAACAACCTTATTACGTACGCTGGTGAACGACTTTGACTCTGAAAACCTTATTGGCAGCGGCAAGGTTAAATGGTCAGAGAACGCCAGTATTGGCTACTATGCACAGCATCATTCTGCGGACTTTAGCAAAGACATGTCGTTGTTCGACTGGATGAGCCAGTGGAAAAAACCCAATGATGACGAGCAAGCGATCCGCGCGGTTCTGGGCCGTATGCTGTTCTCCCAGGACGAAATTAAAAAGTCAGTGACGAAAATTTCCGGTGGTGAGCAAGGGCGTATGCTATTCGGTAAACTCATGCTGCAAAAACCAAACGTATTAGTGATGGATGAGCCAACCAATCACCTGGATATGGAATCGATTGAAGCGTTGAATCTTGCCTTAGAGAATTATCCTGGCACACTGGTATTTGTAAGCCACGACAGAGAATTTGTTTCATCTCTGGCAACACGTATTATTGAACTGTCGGCGACCGGCATCACCAACTTCAGCGGAACTTATGAAGACTACCTGCGCGATGTGAGCAGTGAAAGCGATCAACTACGAATCCGACCTGAACAAAGTGTAGGAAGTGCCTGACGCGACCAGAGCAAAGGAGTCTAACTCCTTGATTTGACCCCATAGAGTCCCTAACCCTTCGTTTCTTTTACCGGCAAAACCCTATTATTTTCGCTCGCTTTCGCACAACATCGTGGGATAAACTGGCACTGGGTACCCCATATCAACGATGATGATTCACTTACTTTGCAGGAACCATGATGCAACAGAATAAACTCTATGTCGGTAATTTATCCTTTTCCGTAGATGAGGCACAACTGCGGGAACTCTTCTCAGCTTATGGCGAAATCTCTGAACTGGCGCTGATTACTGATCGCGAAACCGGGCGATCAAAAGGCTTTGCCTTTATTACCTTTGCCAGCCAACAAGCAGCTGAAAAAGCACTGGAAATGGACGGTAAAGAGATTGACACGCGTAAATTGCGAGTCAATGTAGCCCAGGAACGTGAGAGTAAAGGCAAGGGTAAGGGTGGAGGCGCACGTGGTGGTCGCGGTGGTGGTAACTCCCGCTGGTAAGTAAGAATCCCCGCTTAATGGCCGCCAGGCCAGGTGCTTTTACTTATCTGGCGGCATCCAGTGACGCAGTTATACCGGCAAGCATTAAGGGGTCAATCCCCTTGATGGTTTTACTTAATGTTGATTAACCCCCTCGCCTGGCGAACCAGATGATGTGACGCGCGCCCTTCTTTCCATGTGCACGTACACGCACCTCATCCACCTCGAAGCCCACCTTTCGCAGCCGCTGCAAAAACGCTTTATCTGGACCGGCCGACCACACAGCCAACACACCTTGAGGGCGCAGCGCCGCGTAGGCCGCGTTCAATCCATTCATACCATAGAGCCAGTCGTTCTCCTTGCGAGTGAGTCCCTCAGGGCCGTTATCCACGTCCAGCAAAATCGCATCATAAGCTTGCTGCTCGGACTTTAGAATGCGGGCAACGTCTCCCTCGCGTACGGTCACTCGCGGATCCTGGAGCGGATGACCGGCATGCGCTCCAAGCGGTCCCCTATTCCATGCCACCACTGCCGGCACTAATTCAGCCACTACTACCTGTGCCTTGTCACCGATGTGTCGGAGCGCAGCAGCCAGGGTAAATCCCATACCCAGGCCACCGATGAGCAGTCGTGGATTTGAGCCACCATTCAGCCTGGCACAGGTATGCTCAGCAAGCGCATCTTCGGAGCCATGCACACGACTGTTCATAAGCTCGCCACGGCCTATGATTCTGATCGAGAATTCATCACCCCGCTGATATAGACGCAGCTCCCCACCGTTGCCGGGCACTTGTGCGCTATCGAGCAAAACCCAGGGAATCATAAATGTCTCAATCTGTTGACCCGTTGAGAACAAGACTCCGCAAATATAACCCTTCCACCTTCTCTCTGGCCCAGGGGGTTTTACGGAGGAATTTCAGGCTGGATTTGATGCCAGGCTCATGCGTGAAACATTTGATATTAATGGTTCGCCCTAACTCCTCCCAACCATAGCAATCCACCAAGTGAGTCAGGATCATCTCCAACGTCACGCCATGCAGTGGATTATTGGGCTGGTGATTGCTCATGCCGCCATCTTATACACTAATTCATTGTTATTAATCACGAGCCGGCCGCCTCTGATTCTTTTTCAGCGAGAAAAATCGGGGCACGACAACAAAAATGTGAGTAGTACAATAGGATTGTAGTCCTGACCCCTTCTTTGCACCTTTTTATCTGGAAAGGAATTCCTGAAGTATCGGATTCACAATCTCAGGGTTCTCATAGTTAAGGTTGTGGCCGGCATCTACAATATCACGAAATACCAGATGCGGGATGGCATCTCGTACCTTTTCGCTATTCGTAAATGGCAGAACATTGTCTTTATGGCCCCATAGCAACAACACCGGTTTTTGTTGTTGGCCAACACGGTGATAGGTCTCCGCTAAGTTGTTCATCTCCATATTTCTGAGTGTGGAAAGTACAGCCCGCTGAAACCCGGCATACTGGAGTGGCAAATTAAATTTTTCCTCAAACGCCGGTAACTTGTCGGGATCAACAAAGGCTTCTTTCACCCCCTCGAGTATCACTCTATCGCCAACCA
>CBDUOW010000191.1:0-3769 GCA_965368945.1 uncultured Gammaproteobacteria bacterium | reverse complement strand
TTCAATTGCAAATAAATAATAATATGCGTCAGCGTGAAGACCTGTACGAGAAATGCAGGGATGATGACAAAGGGGAATGCTGTCATCAGGTCACTGTCTACACCGGTATTCGATGCCAGTAGTCCGTTTGTCTGCGTCAAGACACCGACACTCACAGCAATGATGAAATCAACCAGGCCGAACGTGTTCCAGCGAGAGATCAGTTTTACTGATACACCGGATGGGCTGGTAAACAGCAGGTAGCCCAGCAGGATTGCACCCACTGCGGCGAGTGCATCGCCAAACCCGGCCAGGAAGGCAAACAGCATGGGGAGTTGGCCCACCATGTAGAGCATGACAAAGCCCAGCCCCAGAGTGCGCCAGCTATGCAGCAGGATCAGCAGGCGCATGTCGAGTCCCAGCACATAGGCACGAAACACTGGCAAGGTGCGGTAGGCCAGGGCAAACAGGCTGAGCGTCGCCAGGCCCGAGAGCAGGAGATTCAATGGTGGCTCCCCTGCCGGTGGTATGAAGGTATCGTTCAAACTCAAGCCAAGGATGAGGCCGAACCAGCCCAACAGGAGCAGGCCAAGGGCGAAGTGCTGGCTGCGTTGAACTGGCGACAGGGGTGCAGTGGTCGTGGTCATTCTTGTTCTCCTTAGTAACTTTCATTATGCAAGTAACTAGATGTTAGCATGTAACTTTCAAATTGCAAGTTACTGACAATCTGCTAGACTTAAGTCATGAAAAAACAGAAGGTTAGCGATGAAAAGCCTGTGCGAGCGAGACGATCGGTGTGCCCCATAACCAACACCCTCGACGTTCTGGGCGATAAATGGACCTTACTGGTGGTACGCGACATGTTTCTGGGCAAGAAGACCTACGGAGAATTTTTAGCATCCCCGGAAGGCATACCGACCAATATACTGGCGGATCGCCTTAAGCGTCTGGAACAGCACGGTATTATCGACAGGACACCCTACCAGCAATCGCCGGTGCGTTATGCTTACCGGCTGACGTCCAAAGGCCAGCAACTTTCTCCCGTGATAAATGCGATCATCGAATGGGGTCTGGATAATATTCCGGGGACGAAGGCGGCGATGGTGGACAGGAACAAATAAGAAATCAAAAAGGGCCAGACTCGATTATAAAGTTAATCCTGTCTAAATCACTGCCAGGTATTTGAAAGTCAATAGATAAAAGGATTTCTCTATGAATTTATATTTCAGACTGATAATGGTACTGTTTAAAAGTGCATTTGCGCGCCAGATAGGTGTGCTTGATGAGAGTCGTTCGTGCTATCGGGTCTGGCCCTTTGATTGTGATATCAACTTTCATCTGACCAATGCACGGTATTTTGCG
Organism: uncultured Gammaproteobacteria bacterium; assembly: GCA_965368945.1. Classification (GTDB taxonomy): domain Bacteria; phylum Pseudomonadota; class Gammaproteobacteria; order UBA6429; family Thiohalophilaceae; genus JAHEIJ01. The sequence goes on along the minus strand of CBDUOW010000191.1, from coordinate 2,428 downwards.
TTGTGCGATCTGAGTCGTATTTATTATATGGGGCAGGTCGGAGTATTATTTAACATGATCAAGCGAAAGTGGTTGCCAGTTGCGCAGGCACAAGAAATTAGTTATTTCAAACCGATAAAACCTTTCCAGCGATTTGAGGTTTTGACACGCTTTTCCTATTGGGATGACAAATATTGGTATACGGAGCACAAGTTTTTTGCTGCTGCCAGGCTTTGTGCAGTGGTACAGGTCAGGGGTGTATTTGTACATGGAAATACAGTCCTTCCCATGCGTGATGTCCTGGCACTGACCGAAGAGGATGTGGAAGCACCCGACAAACCTGTAAATGTTGAGTATTGGCAAAACTTATTAAGTCTAAAAAATAAACAAAGAAAAAAGGGGTAGATTTATTTTTCTAAAAAGACAAAAATGACCAGACTCGATTGGTTTTGAATTGGAAAGTAATAAAATTAATTTCTGTGGAATGATAAAATTAAACGGGTAAACCATACTCTTAAATAAGAAGATTTCGAATATGAAAATACTTAAAGATATCACAAAGAATTCGCTGGATCTGGCACAGGATATCGGCCTGATATTCGTGGCTTTTGCGACTGTTATTGCATTCGGCATAGAAGTTATGTTGATGTTCGAACACCGTACGGTCACCCTGGCCGATCTGTTATTGCTGTTTATTTATCTTGAAGTCCTTGCCATGGTGGCGATCTATTTGAAATCGGGCAAGCTGCCGATTCGTATTCCACTCTATATTGCTATTGTCGCCCTCGCGCGTTACATGATTCTGGATATGAAAGCCATGGATTCATGGCGCATGTTAGCTGTTGCAGGTGCCGCACTAATAATGGGCATTACAATCCTGGTGATTCGCTACGGCCATGTACGTTTTCCCTATGAGTCGGATTCGGAGTAACAGGAAAATCAAGAATAGAAGGAAAATAGGATAAGAGAATCCAGGGGCCGTGTAAAAACCCGTCAATTGCTTTAACCCGTACCCTGAATGTTGGACGGGGCGATGTACTTTGGGGGAACCACGATCGAATGGCAACGAAATAGCTTCGCAATACAGACGGCGTTTGCGGTGATCATGCTGTGCCTGTCTGCTATCCCCGGCAACCTGCGTGCTAACGAAAGCGCGGCGCTGGAGAATACCGCTCCCGACAGTGCCGTCGAGTCCGTCACTCCCATTGGTGTGGCCTTGACCGCGCCGGAGGTCAAGGAGCCGGTGCAGTTAAAAGGGCTGTCCCGGTGGGTAGAGAATATGCCGCCCATCCTCCGGGACGCTACGTTCAAGATCAACTTTCGCGGTTACCGCTTCGATCGTGAAACGGTCAGTGACCGAAGAGACTACGCCAACGCTCTGGGTGGTGAGATCTTCTTCGAAACCGGCAAGTTCCTGCATAGCGCCAGGGTCGGCCTGTCCTATTACAGCTCGAACCTGTTCGGTGACTCGGAGAACGCGGGACTGACCGGGCTGGTCGCACCCGACGGTGATGATCTCAACGTGCTTGGTCAGGCCTACCTCCAACTCGGCGACTCCGATGGATGGCAGGCCTCGCTGTACCGCCGCGGCGTCAAAGTCCCCTACCTCGATACTGACGACAGCCGCATGATTCCGCGAACGCACGAGACCTATTTCGTTAGGCATTTGGGAGAGCGGCATGGCTTTGGTTTTGGTCATTTCACCCGCACGAAACTGAAGAACAGCGAAATCTTTATACCGATGTCCGAAGCCGCGGGCGCGCCCGACAGCGACAAGGGGGTCTCGCTAGCGGGTGCCAAGGTCGACATACTCGAGAATACGACCCTGGGCCTCTTCAACCTTTACGGCTGGGACACCTACAACACGCTGTATACCGAGGGCAACTGGTCCTCGTATTTCCTCAGGTCACTGGGCACCAAGGTCGGGGTGCAGTACACCGATCAGCGTAGCGTGGGTGATCAACTGGTGGGGGATTTCCACACCTGGCACGCCGGGATCAAATGGTCTGGTAGTGTGAAGAATGCGATGATGACGCTGGCCTATACGCAGATCGGCAACGACGGGTCGATACGTTTTCCCTGGGGCGGGTTTCCCAGTTATAACTGGGGCATGCTCGAGGACTTCAACCGTCCCGGCGAGCGGGCATGGCGACTCGGGCTTTCCTTGACGGGGGCGGCCTGGGGCCACGACGCATGGAGCGGTTTCATCAATTTCACCCATGGCTATGATGCCCGGGACGCCAACGGCGCGGCCCCAGATGTGACCGAGACCGCCTTCACGATCGACTACAAGCCTGAGTCGGGAAATCTCGAAGGTCTGTGGCTGCGGTTAAGGGCCGGGGTCGCCGAATTCGACGATGGGACCGACGTGACGAATGTCCGCTTCATTGTTAACTACGCATTACCGATACTATGACACCTGCACGATTTAGCCGCGCGCCTGTCAACC
>CBDUOW010000190.1:0-3772 GCA_965368945.1 uncultured Gammaproteobacteria bacterium | reverse complement strand
ACATATTGTTGGCCTTCTACCATACCTGCACAGCCATACTATTGTCATGGAAGTGACTGAAACTTCCTTAATCTCACACCTTAGCCAGGCCACCGACAACCTGAAAGAACTGCAACGGCTTGGCTTTATTATCGCCCTGGATGACTTCGGCAGTGGTTATTCATCAATTCGTTACCTGGCGAATATGCCGGTTGATATTGTCAAGTTTGATATCGCCATGATTCAGACCATGCAGGAAAGTACCCGCAACCGTAAGATCGTCGAGCATATCGCAAAAATGATACGTGACGCTGGTTATCAGCTTATCGCGGAAGGTATTGAGGATCAGAAAACACTTGATCTAGTGATTGAGATGGGTGCGACACATGTCCAGGGATTTCACATTGATAAACCTGTTCGACTCCCTCATAAACTGCCGAATGCCGGTAACCAGTAATCCTTACTGAGTCACATCACGGTATCTTACTACCCGGTTACGCCCTTCCCCTTTGGCATGGTACATGGCCTGATCGGCGTTGTTCAGTAAAGCATCTTCATCAACGCCATCCGTCGGGAACATGGCGATACCGATACTGACCGTGACATTCACAAATTTTGTCTCACTCACCGCAAGTGGGGTACTGGCCAGGCTGCGCCGAATCCGCTCGGCAATTTCCACCGATTCCGTTTCTGAGGTGTCAGGTAGAACAATAACTATTTCTTCGCCGCCATAACGGCCAACATAGTCTATGCCACGGACATATTTATCGATTAGTTCAGTAGCGGTCACCAGTACGGCGTCACCGGCCTGATGTCCATAGGTATCATTGATTCTCTTGAAATAATCCAGGTCCAGCATCATAAGGCCCAGGGTGGATTCATTACGTGTTGCCCGCACTAACTCCGAACCCAGAATTTGTAGAATCGCTTTCTTGTTTAACAGGTTCGTCAGACCATCACGGGTTGCGATCTCCTCCAGCTTATCCGCCATACTATTAAATGTGACTGCCAGCTTACCCAGCTCATTGCGCGGTTCGATCTCAATCCGGTGACTGAAATCACCATGACCAAATTGCATCGCCCCCTTTTCGATGACCTGCAATGGTATAACGACATTTTTAATAAAAAAGATGCTGATTGTGGCGGACAACATAAATGCCATAACAATAATTACGATACTGATATAGCTTACATTTTTCAGATGTTTATCAACGGTCTCGCGTTTATTTATTATTGCCTGATTAATGTTCTGGTGATACAGCCTGACTTCCGCGATGGCAAAGCCGAGATGATGATCAAACTGATTGAATAAACGCGTCGCTTGTTCTTCATTAATCTCATCCCGCAGCAATACAAGGTTGTCCGCGTAGACAGTCGCTGCCTGCCATTCAATATATGCCTGCTTGATGATTTCCCTACTCACCAGGCCAATATCATCAGACTTTGCTTCGACCATCTCCCGCAGCGCCTGGTTAATCTGGTCCTTGAGACGGAGGTATTTGTCTCTTTCTTCAGCATTACTGCTGATTAAATGATTAGTGACCGGCAAGGATACCTGGTACAACCATTCCCTCACCTCGCCAACTGGAAGGCCGTAAAGAAATACATCATCCATCACGGAATCAAATGAAGTAACTGTATTGAGATAGATGTAGTAGCCGGCTCCTGCCAAGGTTATGAGAGGGAACAACAGGCTGAACACCCCAATCAGGATTTGTCGCCTGAGGGAAGAAAAAAAGACTTTAATCCGGCCGGGTTTTACGGGTGTCAAAGGCATTTTTGCAGGGTATTACGCAATTACCATGATGATAGAAACGAACAGTAAATATATCTCACCACCTTAGCTCATAATCAGGCAAATGACATGATCTATAACAATTATCATTGATTTTATGGGCCCCGCAATGTTGATTCAGGTATGACTTAATACATAGCTGTACCAACTGAAATTCGCACTAGCCGGAAACTTAATTATTGAATCTCAATGAGGGCAAGGTTGTATGAATGCGTTGTTTAACTTCGGGGTAACTATTAAAGAGATAAACCATATAAGCATCAGCCTGGTCATTTTTGTGGATTGCCACTAATAGTCCCTGGCTATAGTCCTGTGACAATTGCTGACTGACATCAAATACCGCAGCCGCAGCCCAATCAGCGTTAAACAGTTCTTTCGCCTGCTCGCTGGTATATTCGCGCCGTGGCGTATCTCCACCACTGGATAGTTGTTCCACCAGCGAGGCAAATAACATGTTAAACAGGTGATTGGGTTCTGGTGCTGAATTGTGTGGATCGCTATAGTCGATTCTTACCCGTCCCAGCGGACGTATGGCATAACGCACTTCCAGCTTGCCGTCCTGACCACGAATAGCATGCTCATAAGGTAGCACTGGATTCGCCAACGGTGGCAGCGGGTTAAACCCTTGAGGGGCGGTAAAAGTCAGCCCTGCTTCCTTCAGTCTTTCCTGGAAAGCTCCCGATAAGGTATTTTTGTCGCACCCGGCTGTAATAGTCAGTATCAGACCACACAGCCACATCGAATGTGCCCACTTGAATTTTATTGCCATGCGTCTTTATCCGGAACTGTTTTTATTTTTGTTCTTCTTGTTACTGGCTTCGAGCTTGTCCACCAGTTGCTGCGCGGTTTTATTCCATTCCGTGTTATCGCTAAGCTCGATAAATCGCTTGAAGTCCGCGATAGCGTTATCATTCTGGCCCAATGCTTCATAGGTTGAAGCGCGATTGAAGTAGGGCGCGGCAAGATGCGGATCAAGAGCGATACAGTGACTGAAATCAACTAACGCTTTGTCCAGTTCGCCCTGGCTATGATACATGGCACCACGGTTGAATCGCGCCGCCAGGAAATCAGGATTGAGTTCAATCGCCCGATTTAAGTCCCGCAGCGCATCCTTGTTACGCCCGAAACCTTTATAAACCTGCGCCCGATTTACCAGGATGGCAGGATTTTTCGGGTCCAGTCTGGCGGCGGTTTCAAGATCCTGCAATGCCTCCGTCAGGCGATTCTGTTCCAGACGCAAACTACCGCGGATGGTGAACAGTTCGGCATTGTCGGGGTATTTACTAATTGCCTGGTCCATCACGTCCAGCGCTTCGGGGTAACGACCTTCGGCATGATGCTGTAATGCTACTGCGATCAACTTCTCCGGTCCAAGTCGGGAATGCGGGTCGTGCTTACCATGGGGCCGGCCCGGTTGCATGATCGGGTTGGACGATGCCGCAGGCGGCTGCTTGGCTGGCTCATCGGCGGCCTGTAGAAACTGCAACGGCGGGATAAAAAAGGCAAGGCTTATCGCGCTTGCGATAAGCCTTGCCCGATACGGCTTGTGGTTACTCATACAGACAGTTTACTTCTTACCTTTCTGTTTTGCATAGGCCTTTATCATCTTGTTCATCAACTCGGTGTGCTGCTGGTCATTCAAGCGACCCGGGTTGGCAACAGCCTCCCACAGCTTCTCGTCAGACATTTCCCGATGACAGCCCATGCACAGGCCGGTACGGTTGATACCATCGCGCATTTCCTTCGGCAGGGCACGTGACAACGGCCAGTGGGTACCGACAGTCTGCACCTGTTCACCCTTGGCGTTGACGATGGTTGACCAGTCAAAATCCATACCCTCGATTTTCGGTATCTGGATCTGGTAGCGTCCCGGAATAACTTTACCGGTCTTCTGGTCAATCAGGTCTTCAACGATATCTTCAACATAGCGAGTCTGGAATACCCCACCCGATATACCGTAACCCAGGGCTTTGGGATTATCGTGGCAGGACTCACAGG
>CBDUOW010000189.1:0-3785 GCA_965368945.1 uncultured Gammaproteobacteria bacterium | reverse complement strand
AACAAGCTGCGCATGTCGCGAATCACACTGCGCGCCACCCAGGCCATGCCATAGTTAGACAGAAATGTCGCAATGATGCGGGTCCCGAAAATGGCGATGATCGCCAGCGGCAACCAGGCGATAACCTCCGGATCCTTGTTCACGAATCCGTCATCGAGGATTGGCTGCACAATCCAGGCGAAGGCCACTTCGGTCAGCGCGAACAGCACCATCCCGGTAATCGCCAGCAGGAAAATTTTCCAGTAGGGTCGAACATAACGCAACAGCCGACGGTAAACCGTCATACCAGCGTATTGTGAATTCTCGGCTGGCATGAAGCGTGGCTTACTCGCTCGACTGGTGGGTCGCAAATGTCAGGTGGGTCAAACCGAGTTGCCGCGCGGCATCCATGGCACGCACCACGGCCTCATGCGGTGTCTTGCGATCCGCACTGATGATCAGTTTGGGATCCTTGTTATCCGCCAGCGTAAGCTCGATCGCCCGCTTGAGGGTAATCAGGCGTTCATCCGTGATTCGACGCTTGTTGACGTAATAGTGCCCTTCCGCATCGATCGCAATTTCAAGCTTGAATTGTTCGGTCGGGGCGACCTTGCCGCTGGCTTCCGGCAATTCGATATTCAGTTCCGCCTGTTTATCAAAGGTAGTGGAGACCATGAAAAAGATGAGCAACAGAAACACCACGTCGATCAATGGCGTGATATTCAGTTCCGGGTCACTTCGACGATCATGCCGCAATATCATCATACTCAACCTCAGACTGGCCCGGTTTCCCGTTCGCCGTGCATGACATCGACGACCTTGAGGGATTCTTCCTCCATCTTCAGCACCAGCTCGTCCACTTTGCCGCGGAAATAGCGATAGAAAATCAGGCTCGGAATCGCCACCGACAGGCCGGTCGCGGTGGTAATCAGCGCTTCGGAAATACCACCGGCCAGTACCGATGGGTTACCCACCCCGTGTGCGGTAATGGCGGCAAAGACTTTAATCATGCCGATAACGGTCCCCAACAAACCCAGCAAGGGGGTAATCGAGGCGATGGTACCGAGCGTATTGAGGTAACGCTCCAGTTCAACCACCACCTGGCGCCCCGTGTCCTCGATGCTTTCTTTCATGATTTCACGCGGGTGATGCCGGTTCACCAGCCCGGCCGCCAGCACCTTGCCCAGCGGTGAACTATTGGCCAGTTGCTGGATATTCTGATCTGTCAGTTCGTCATTCTTGTACCACTGCCATACCCGGCTCACCAGGCTCGGCGGGTTAATGCGTTTTCGTTGCAGTGACCAGAAACGTTCTCCGACTATGGCGAGGGCAATCACGGAACACAACAGAATCGGCAGCATTAACCAGCCGCCGGCTTGGACCATCTCGAACACGATGTAAGCGTTCCTTTTTATTAAGGTTAATTGAGGATACTGAATAAGCGGCACACTTTAGCAGACACAAGCCACGGCGAGAAGTGCAGGGTTAGCGATCATGCCAGTAACGCCGTGCGGTCTGGCGGAACCGGCCCGGCAGTAATGGACCCTGTCCGAGCTCAAAGCTGATGGCCCCGGCGCTGGCGGTATCCAGCATGGTGACGCCTTGCTCCCGATAGCGCTGTACCACCACCTGGCGCGGGAACCGGAAGCGGTTGCGGTACCCCACCGGAAACAGCACATATTCCGGCGCCACTGCGCGGATAAACGGCATGGTGGAGGAAGTATTACTGCCGTGATGGGGTGCCACCAGGATATCGGCCTGCAGATCCGCCCCATCCGTTTGCAGCAGGCGACGCTCGGCCGCTTTCTCAATGTCGCCGGTCAACAGCAGCGTGTGCTCCCCGGCGACCACTTTCAACACACAGGAGGCATTGTTGCGCCGGTGCGCAAAACCCTCGGCGGGATGCAACAGGACAAACTCGACCCCGTCCCATTCCCAGCGCTGGCCCCGCCGACACGCTGACACCGCTCGCGGGGCCAATTTAGCGGGCACGCTGCTGCTGATGTCAGCCACCGGGATCGCCGCCAGTACTGATTCGGCCCCGCCGATATGATCCGTATCGCCGTGGCTGATGATCAGGCGATCCACCTGCCGCCAGCCGCGCTGGCGCAAATAGGGCACCACCACCGCCTCGCCGGTATCGAAACGGGCACTGAACCGCGGCCCGGTATCAAACACCAGGCTGTGATGCCGGGTCTCCACCACGGCGGCCAGGCCCTGCCCCACATCCAGCAGGGTGAAGCGCGCCGCGCTTGCGGGAATGGCGGACGGCACGCCGACGACGAGGGGCAACAGCAATACCAGCCCGACACCACGGGCCGGCAAACCGCGTGGCGCCAGCAACAGTATCGCCCCACACACCGCCAGCGCTGCGTGCCAGCCCGAGATTGCGGCACCGGACCAACTGGCCAGTGGCCACCCAGCCATCCAGGCCAGCCCAAGCATCACTCCGTGCATTAACCAGGAAGCCAGTTGTAACGTATTTTCGCCCAGCCACTGGCTGACTGGCAGCATCAGCGTACCCAGCAAAGCCAGCGGTACCACCAACAGGCTCACCAGCGGAACCGCCAACAGATTTGCCAATGGGGAAATCAGCGAAGCGCGTTGGAACAGGACAATCACCACTGGAAACAGGCCGACGGAAATCCACCACTGCACCCGCACACCCTGCTGCCAGCGTGGCAGCCGGCCCAGGCGACCGCTGAGGCCGTAAAAAATGATCGCCACTGCGGCAAAGGACAACCAGAAGCCGCCGGCCAGCACCGCCAGCGGATCGAACAGCAGCACCAATAGCAGTGCCGTCGCGAGAGTGCGGGTCGGGATCACCGGGCGACTGGTCAGCAACGCCAGCATGACCACCGCCACCATGATGAGCGCCCGTTGGGTCGGAATGGAAAAGCCCGCCATGGCGGCATACGCGGCGGCGGCCGTCAGTGCCAGCACCGCCCCGGCTTTGGGCGCCGGCAACCACAACATGCCCCGACCGCTGTAACGCCAGAGGCGTTGTCCGAGCAAAAAGGCCAGGCCGGCCACCAGTCCGATATGCAGGCCGGAAATGGCCATTAAATGGTTGGTGCCGCTGCGTTGCAGGGTTTGCCATTGCTCCGGAGAGATGGCACTGCGGTCCCCGATCACCAACGCCAGCAACACACCCTTTACCGGGGAATCATCCAGGGCCTCACTCACTTGCGAGCGAATCGCCTGCCGCAGGCGCTGCAAGGGATACGCCCAGCCCGTCGCCAGCTGTTGATTCTGATCCGAGGCCCGCACGTAACCGGTGGCGCGGATCCGCTGCTGCAACAACCAGGCCTCATAATCAAACCCGCCGGGATTTTGAAACCCGCGCGGCGGCTTGAGCCGCACTTGCAGGCGCCAGCGGTCACCGGCGAGAAGCTCGGTTGGGTAATCCTGATACCAGTTAAGCCGGATCCGGCCCGGTACTACGACAGGCTTTTCGTCTGTCCAGGCGCGCTGCACCTCGAACACGAACTGCATATGCCGCGCTTTCAAGCTTGGCAGACTCGCGACCTGTCCTTCGACCCACACATCTTCACCGATGAGGTTTTGCGGCAGACTGACCGCCAGGATCTGGTGGGCGCTAAGCAAACTCCAGAGAAAACCGCCCAGCAACCAGGCCGGCAGGTGCCAGAAAGGTTTCAGCCACAAGGCGGCGGGTACGCACAGCAGCAATCCCCATCCCCAGGCAAGGGCGGGTAAAGTGGTCATCTGCTGAAACAGCAGTACACCGATAAGAAAAGCAAGCGTCCCTGTTCGCATATCTGTAACTGACAGATGATTCACTCATG
>CBDUOW010000188.1:0-3788 GCA_965368945.1 uncultured Gammaproteobacteria bacterium | reverse complement strand
CCCTCCCAATGGTCGGGCTAGGACCTCGCTTTCGCTCGGCCACTCATGCGAAACGTTATCCAAATTAAGAGTTAAGTAACTAATGATCACGGCAAGTGAAGCAATAAAAAGATTAAAAGAAGGCAATCAGCGCTTTGTATCTGGGGTACGTAGTATCGATGCTATTGTGAAACAATTACAAAGAGCAGATTTTGTCGAAGGCCAGGCTCCATTTGCGATCATTCTGGGTTGCTCTGATGCTCGAGTGCCTGCTGAAATCATATTTGATCAAGGCTTGGGGGATCTATTTGTAATTAGAGTTGCCGGCAATATTGTCGCTCCTTCCCAGGTTGGTAGTGTAGAGTTTGCGGTAGAACGATTCGGCGTCCCATTGGTAGTTGTACTTGGTCATTCTATGTGTGGCGCAGTTATGGCAACTATCGACGAACTTGAGAGGCCATCGGAAGAAAAATCATCTAACGTTCTATCAATCGTAAATCGTATCCGACCAAGTGTAGAGCCATTGCTCGAGACTGAACTTCGAAATGATCCTGATAAGTTATTGAAATTATCTATTCATGCCAATATTCTTGCAGCCACAAATCATCTGAGGTACGGTTCACAAATGCTCGAGCACCTGGTTAAACAGGGTGATCTTGAAATTGTCGGTGCAGAATACTCTCTTGAATCAGGTGAAGTGAAGTTTTTTTAATAACCATAAATATGGATAACAAGTCATTCGTGTGGGACCGTGAACCTCCCCCGATAAAGTAGACACCAAAGTCTAAGATTCAACCCCAGCAACAAAATCAGCCGGCTAGATCTCGCTATCCGGCGGAACGACTTTTATCACTTCTTCTACAGTTGTCAGCCCCATGGCAATTTTTTTCGCACCGGCAATGCGTAACTGGGTCATGCCTTCATTAAGTCCAGCTTTACGGATCGCGACAGAATCACTGTCCGGTTGAATTTTTTCGCGCAAGCTCGGGGTCATTTTGAGCATTTCATAAAGTCCCGAACGTCCCAGGTAACCGGTGTTACGACATTCGTCACAACCCACCGCCTGGTAGAAACGTGCTTCACCACTCATCTTCCAGGGTGAGGTCAGCGCAGCCCAGACATCCGGATCCACTTCACCCGGCTGCTTGCAGTGAGGACAGAGAGTGCGGGTCAGGCGTTGCGCCATCACGCCCAGCAGGGTGGCATTGATCAAATACGCCGGAATACCGATTTCGCGCAAGCGGGGGATCGCCGAGGCCGAATCATTGGTATGCAAGGTAGACAATACCAGGTGACCGGTAAGCGCCGCCTGGATCGCCATTTCGGCTGTTTCCCGGTCTCGAATTTCCCCCACCATGATGATATCCGGATCCTGTCGCAGCAGAGTGCGAATACCGGCGGCAAAATCGACACCAATATTGTGCTGGACCTGCATCTGGTTAAAATCTGAAACCACCATTTCAATCGGATCCTCTACCGTGCAGACATTAATCTCCGGTTTGGCCAATTGTTTAAGGGTGGAGTAGAGGGTTGTGGTTTTACCCGAACCGGTTGGGCCCGTGACTAGGATAATGCCATGTGGCTGGGTCACCATCTGGTTCCAGCCGGCAATGTCCTTCTCATCAAAGCCCAATGCCGCAAAATCTTTAACCAGTACATCCGGGTTAAAGATTCGTAATACCAGTTTCTCACCAAAAGCGGTCGGCATAGTGGACAGTCGTAATTCGATCTCATCGCCGGTGTGCGTCTTGGTTTTGATGCGACCATCCTGGGGACGACGTTTTTCCACTACGTCCATGCGGCCAAGTACTTTTATACGGCTGGTAACTGCGGTCATCACAGGGGGCGGCATGTCGTAAACATGTTGCAACACCCCGTCAATCCGGAAACGAATCTTGCCTTGCTCCCGCCGTGGTTCCATATGAATATCACTGGCGCGTTGATCAAAGGCATACTGCAACAACCAGTCAACAATCTGCACAATATCCTGGTCATCGGCATCCAGCCGACCTGACTTACCCAGTTCGACCAGCTGCTCAAAATTGCTGATGCCGGGGGGTAGATCTTCCTTGCCCGAGGTGGCGCGGCGGATGGAATGACTGACGCTGTAGAACTCATCCAGGTAGCGCGCCAATTCCACCGGATTGGTAATGACCCGCTCGATTTGTAAACCGGTTACATGGGCCAGTTCCGCTTCCCAGTCACGAGCATAGGGTTCAGCCGTAGCAATCACGACCTTATTGGCCTCGACGATTACCGGTAAAATTTTGTATCGACTGGCATAGGCATGGGAGGTCACCGCGGTCACCGCGGTCACATCGACTTTCAGGGGATCAATTCGAAAATAAGGTAATTCGACTTTTTGTGCTAACCATTGAGTCAGTGCTTCCAAATCCAGGGTTTTAGCGGGATGTTGCAGATCCGGCCAATCCTGTTGTGCCAGCATCACCAGGGGATGGATGTCCAATTTACCGCTCCGAGCCGGAATCAGGAACTGGTCGGCCTCCTCCTTGGCAAGGCGGCCGCATGCCACTAAATCCTGCACCACTTCTTGCAGGCTTAGATGACGATCAGGTGATGCGTTCTTCACTTGGTGCTGCATGTTGATGAGATTTCCCGTTATTTGCCAGCGCGAACCAAACCGCCCATACCCGCTATCTCGAGGGTATTATTGAGGTAACTCCGAATACTGTGAACATCTTCCATCATCAGTACCTCGCTTAATATCTCCATGGCACGATCCTGTGTCATATTGCGTATCACCCACTTCACCCGCGCAAGACTGGAGACGTTCATGCTCAGGCTGTGAATACCCATTCCCACCAGTAAGATGGCAGCGGCCGGATCCCCTGCCATTTCACCACAAACACTCACCGGCTTGTTGTGAACTCGCGCACTTTCGACTACCTGTAGCATGGCACGGATCACGGCCGGATGCAGGGAATCGTACAGATCCGCCACCCGGGGATTATTACGATCCACCGCCAGTAAATACTGGGTCAGGTCGTTGGTCCCAATCGAGAGAAAGTCCACCCGGCGCGACAGGCTACCGGCCTGGTAGACCGCCGATGGGACTTCAATCATCACCCCAACCTTGGGCATAACCACGTCGACCCCGTCCTCCAGTAACTCACCATAGGACTGATGGATCAGGGCCAGCGCATCATGGAGCTCCGACACATCACAGATCATGGGGAGTAGAATATTGAGATTATTGAGGCCAACGCTGGCGCGCATCATGGCGCGCACCTGGACCAGAAATATTTCCGGATGATCCAGGGTAATACGGATGCCACGCCAACCCAGGAACGGGTTGTCTTCCTGGATGGGGAAATAGGGTAATGCCTTGTCCCCTCCCACATCCAGGGTACGCAACACCACCGGTCGAGGTGCAAAAGCTTCCAGCACCTGCCGGTAGATCTCAAGCTGTTCCACCTCACCCGGGAATCGTTGCCGCACCATGAAGGGGAACTCCGTACGATACAAGCCAACCCCCTCCGCACCACTTTGCCGGCTCGGGGTCAGATCCGACAGCAGGCCTGTATTTACATAGAGCGCAATGTGTTGACCATCCTGGGTTTCTGAGGGTAAATCTTTCAGTGCCAACAGCTCTTCAGTCAGTGCTGCTTCCTCATCCCCCAGTCGCTCATATTCCTTACGCACCGCCTCCGGCGGTTTTATATACACCCGGCCGGAATAGCCATCGGCAATCACCTCCGCGCCATCAATACGTCCTACCGGCAAATCGGTGGCGCCCATGACAGCGGGAATACCGAGGGCGCGCGCCAGGATGGCAACATGGGATGTGC
>CBDUOW010000187.1:0-3789 GCA_965368945.1 uncultured Gammaproteobacteria bacterium | reverse complement strand
TCAGTGAACTCGAATGCGGTATTGACTTGATTGACCAATCAAATTATCAAATTCCTTAAGCACTAAGCTGGTTGGCACTGAGTATGCCTTTCAGTTCCTGCAAGGTATTGACCGGAGGCTGGCAGGTAGTGCCACTGCAGTGATAGGCGATGAAATCGTCTGCCGCTTTGCGTTGCGCCAACAATCCCGGCAGGTCGGTTGCATCATTGGGGATAGCAAAGCAGAGCCGGCGTGCCGCGTAACCTTCCTGGCAGGCTCGCAATCCGGTGGCAAGACTCCCTTTGTCACCACGCATCACGATAATCTCCGGCGGGTAAAGATATTCTTCCAGTGCATCGAGCAGTGCGCAGTGCACATAGGGCATCTGGCTCATTGCCTGCCAGCTGTTTTGCAAGGTACGTTCTGCCGCCTTGAGATAGCGGGATTCTCCCAACAGGTGTCCGAGTCGAGCCAAAGCCAGGGCCGCGATGCCGTTGCCGGCAGGCAGGGCGTCATCCATGGTAGGTTTGGGGCGATGGATCAGTTGCTCATGATCATTGGCAGTAAAGTAAAAGCCGCCATGTTCCTCATCTTCAAACTGGCTCAGGAGAAGTTCCGCCAGTTGGATGGCAAACTGCAGATCGCGGGAGCGCCAATCCGCCTGTAACAATTCCACCAGACCATCGAGCAGAAACACGTGATCGTCCAGGTAGGCCATGAGCCGGGCTCGGCCATCCTTGTAACTCGCCAGCAGACGGCCGTCCTGAAATAACTGCGCGTGAATAAAGTCTACCGCTTTTTGCGCTGAGGCAACGAAGTCAGACCGATCGAGTCGTCGTCCAGCGGATGCCATACCCTTGATCATGAGGCCGTTCCAGGCAGTGAGGACTTTCTCATCCCGCCCGGGGTGAATGCGTTGCTCACGCTGAGTGAGGAGTTTTTGGCGCGCACTCTGGAGTCGAGTGGTCGCTTGTTCCGGTGTTATTCCCAGGGTCGCGGCAACAGGGACGATGTCCTGATACACATGTAGATGCCATTGACCTTCGAAATTGGCCGGACCATCGAGACCATAGATCCGGGATGCAACGGCGTATTCATCATCAGATAACAACGCCTCGACATCCTGCGGGGTCCAGACGTAGAAACGACCTTCCTCACCTTCCGAATCGGCATCGAGGGTGGCGTAATAACCGCCTTCTGGCGCCTGCATTTCGCGTATGACCCACTCCGCGGTTTCTTCGCTAATGCGCTTGAAGACACTGTGGCCACTCGCCTGCCACGCCTGGCTGTAGAGGCTTAGCAAGGGGCCGTTGTCGTAGAGCATTTTTTCGAAGTGGGGGATCATCCACTTTTCATCCACCGAGTAGCGACAGAAGCCGCCGCCCAACTGATCATAAATCCCACCCGAGGCCATGGCGTGCAGTGTAGTCAGCAACATATCGCGGGCACGGTTATCCGTTTGATCGCGGCTGCTGGTTGCGGCCCAGTGACGTTGCAGGCGCTCCAGGTTGGTCGGATGGGGAAACTTGGGCGCCTGGCCAAAGCCACCCCAGTTGGCATCATAGTTCTGCGCCAGTTGCTGCAGTGCGCCATCCAGGGGGGTGGGGTTGAGCTGGTCCGGATCACTGCTTCCGTCGGGATTGAGACTGTGAAGCGCCTCAAGCAGGTGTTGATTCTGGCTGCGAATATCCGCTTCGTGCTGCTGATACGCCGAAGCGATGTGCTCCAGTATTTCCACGAAGGAGGGCATGCCGTGGCGTTGCTCCGGGGGGAAATAGGTGCCGGCAAAAAAAGGTGTGTGGTCATCCGGTGTCAGGAACACGGTCAAGGGCCAGCCGCCGCCACGCTGGGTCAGGAGTTGATGCGCGTTCTGGTAAATCTTGTCCAGATCCGGCCGTTCCTCCCGGTCAACCTTGATGTTGATGAACAGCCGGTTCATGACTTCGGCGGTTTTCGGATCCTCAAACGATTCATGCGCCATGACATGGCACCAGTGACAGGCGGAATAGCCGATGGAAAGCAGGATGGGTTTGTTCAGTTCGCGCGCCGTGGCAAGGGCTTCGCTGTTCCAGCCATGCCAGTCCACCGGATTTTGGGCGTGTTGCAACAGGTAAGGGCTGGTTTCCTCAGCCAGGCGGTTGGTGTGTTCGGTCATGATGATGAGTTAATACCCGAGTAAAAGATTCAACTATAACCGATCTTCCAGTTTTACGCGAAGTCGTGGACGTCAGGGGGAATGTCCGGTAGCTTATGCGCTTTTGCGATCCTAACCAAAAGTACCTGAACAGCACACCATCATGAATCCCTCCCTTAGGCTTAAGAAACATGAAGATCGCCGCCTGCGCTCAGGCCATGCCTGGGTGTACAGCAACGAGGTGGATGTGAAACAAACCCCGCTGGGGAATTTCGAGCCGGGAGACGTGGTGCAGGTCGAGGATGCGCGTGGTAAACCCCTCGGCATGGCCTGTATCAATCCCGCCACCCTGATCTGCGCCCGGCTTTACAGCCGTCGCGTACCCCAGGCGCTGGACCAGGCCTACCTGGTGAAACGCTTACGCCAGGCCCTGGAACTGCGGAAAATGGTGTTCGAGCAGCCTTACTACCGCCTGGTGTATGGTGAGAGCGATGGCCTGCCTGGCCTGGTGGTGGATCGTTTCGATACGGTGCTGGTGGTGCAAATCACCACTGCCGGGATGGAGCGGGTGCGTGACCAGATCATGGATGCGCTGGAAACCGTGCTTCACCCTGCCGTGATCCTGCTTCGCAATGACAGTCCGGCCCGGCAACTGGAAGGCCTGGAGAACTACGTCGAAACGGTCCTGGGGCATTTGCCGGAACAGGTCGAGTTGGAAGAAAACGGCACGCGTTTTGTCGCTCCTCTGGCTGGCGGACAAAAAACCGGCTGGTATTACGATCATCGCCTGAATCGCCTGCGTATGCAGACCTATGTAAAAAACCGCCGGGTGCTGGATGTCTTCAGTTATGTCGGGGCCTGGGGCGTGCAGGCATTACAAGCCGGTGCCAGCAATGTGACTTGTGTGGACAGCTCGAACACCTTCCTTGACCGGGCGCGGGACAACGCGGTCTTGAATGGCCGAGGCGAAGATATCCAGACGGTGGCGGGGGATGCCTTTGAAGTGCTCAAGGCCCTGCGCACAGAAGGTGAACACTATGATGTGGTAGTTCTGGATCCGCCCGCCTTTATCAAGCGGCGCAAGGATATGAAGGAAGGCAGTGTGGCCTATCAGCGCATTAACCGTCTTGCCATGCAACTGATCAGCCCCGGGGGCGTGCTGGTCTCCGCTTCCTGTTCCTGGCACCTGAAGCGCAGCCAATTGCTTGAGGCCATGCGCAAAGCCGCCGCCATTAATGGCCAGAACCTGCAAATACTGGAGCAAGGACATCAGGGCCCGGACCATCCGGTGCATCCCCTGATGGCGGAAACCGATTATCTCAAGGCGTATTTTGCCCGCGTGGGACGTCAATAAAACAAGAAGGAACCCGAATGGTTGTTGATTTCGATCGAGTGGCTTTCAGTATTTTTGGCTGGCCCATTCACTGGTACGGCCTGATGTATTTAATCGGCATTCTTTCCGCCTGGTGGCTGGGACGGTATCGCGCCCGTCGGCCTGATTCAGGCTGGACCACCCAGCAAGTGGACGACATGGTGTTCTATGGCGCACTGGGAGTGATCCTCGGAGGGAGGCTGGGTTATATCTTCTTTTACAATTTTTCGACCTTTATCGGCGATCCATTGATGCTGTTGCGGGTGTGGCAGGGTGGCATGTCCTTCCATGGCGGCCTGCTCGG
>CBDUOW010000186.1:0-3825 GCA_965368945.1 uncultured Gammaproteobacteria bacterium | reverse complement strand
TAGCCAGGCAGGTTTGTTGGTGACAACACCCCAGTTCATGCCGGCGGATTCAATACTGTTGAGCAATTCCGCCATTCCCGGGAACAGGCGGGTTTTATTGGCAATGTTTCCGGCATAGTGTTGGAGTAGCTGTTGGCGTAAGGATTCAAACTCCGGATGTTCCGGTTCGATACCAAAACCCAAACTAACCAGCGCCATGCCGCCATGGGAAACAATCGGACGAATTTGCTCAAAGGGCAGGGCGTCTTTACCGTTATTGAGTAGAACGGCATTCAAGGCATCGGCCAGGTCGGGGGCGGTATCCGCCAGCGTACCGTCGAGATCGAAGAGAACGGTTTTTAAGTGTTGCTGTTTCACGGGTTAAGTCTGGCTACTCGATGAGTAGTATGGATGCCTGTGTTATTAGCTATCTTGCTTTTGACAATGCATCAGATAGTTAACGGTAACATCCGGTCCGAGAGAATAATTACGACTGAAAGGGTTGTAACTCATGCCGGTGAGTTCCCGATTCTGTAATCCGGCGGCACGTGACCAGCTTTCGAGTTCAGAAGGTTTAATGAATTTGCTGTAATCATGCGTTCCTTTGGGGAGTAAGTTGAGGACATACTCGGCGCCGATGATGGCGAATAAATAGGATTTCGGATTGCGATTGATGGTTGAGAAAAACACCTGGCCACCGGGTTTGACCAGGTTTGCGCAGGCCTGTATCACCGATGCCGGGTCCGGCACATGTTCGAGCATTTCCAGGCAGGTAACCACATCAAATGATTCGGGTCTGGCTTCGGCCAGGGCTTCAGCGGTGCTGTGCTGGTAATCCACTTCGACCCCAGATTCTATCTGGTGTAAGCGTGCGACGGCGAGGGGGGCTTCACCCATGTCGATTCCGATTACATGCGCGCCGCGTTGGGCCATGCTTTCTGACAGGATGCCGCCACCACAGCCGACATCCAGTACCTGCTTGTCATTCAATTGGGCGCGGCGATCAATGTAATCCAGTCGTAGCGGGTTGATCTGGTGCAAGGGTTTGAATTCACTTTCCGGATCCCACCAGCGATGGGCCAGTTCCTCGAATTTGGCAATTTCCTGTTTATCGACATTCATGCTGGCTGTACTCATAATTTATAAGGATAACGCGATTTCTACTG
Organism: uncultured Gammaproteobacteria bacterium; assembly: GCA_965368945.1. Classification (GTDB taxonomy): domain Bacteria; phylum Pseudomonadota; class Gammaproteobacteria; order UBA6429; family Thiohalophilaceae; genus JAHEIJ01. The sequence goes on along the minus strand of CBDUOW010000186.1, from coordinate 2,680 downwards.
ATAGAGTAAGAGGGCAAGCCTTTTTCGCAGGTATTCGCGAAATAATACTAGTTCCGGGCAATGCGGTTGCGCCATTCCCTTGTTTTGGCCAGGATTTCCTCGGTCTCCAGTGTGGTCAGGATACGGTCTTTCAGCAGGTGTTTACCTGCAACCCAAACGTCAGTGACCTTGTCCCGGCCGGTGGCGTACACCAGCTGGGATACGGGGTTGTAAACGGGTTCAGTCTCGATCCCATCGAGTTGGACTGCGATGAAATCGGCAGCTTTACCTGCTTGCAACGAACCGATGTGTTCATCCAGTCCCAGGCTGCGGGCGGCATTAATGGTTGCCATGCGTAAAACCTGTTCAGCGGGCACCGCACTGGCATCGGCGGCAATGCCCTTGCCCAGCAGGGCCGCGGTCCGCATTTCACCGAACATATTCAGGTCATTATTGCTGGCGGCACCATCGGTACCGAGGGCCACATTAATGCCCGCTTTATCCAACTCATGTACCGGGCAAAAGCCGCTCGCCAGTTTCAAATTCGATTCCGGGCAATGAACCACATGTACCCCGGTTTCTGCACAGCGCTTAATCTCATCGTTATTGAGTTGTGTCATGTGCACCGCTAACAGGCGGGGGCTGAGCAGTCCCAGGTCATCCAGTCGTTGCAGAGGGCGTTTGCCATTTTTTTCAACAGCCTGTTGTACTTCATCGGCTGTTTCATGCACATGCATATGAACCGGGATGTCCAGTTCTTCCGCCAGCATGGCAATACGTTGTAATGGTGCATCGGAAACGGAATATGGAGCATGGGGAGCAAAAGCTGTCGTGATCAAGGTGTTGTTGTGGAGTTGATCATGCAGTTCAATACCTTTATTTAAATAATCATCAGCGTCCTGTGCCCAGGCGCTGGGAAAATCAACCACGATTAAGCCTATGGTTGCGCGCATGCCTGCCTGTTCGACGGCGCGGACGGTTTCTTCAGGAAAAAAGTACATGTCGTTAAAACAGGTGACGCCGCCGCGTAACATCTCGGCACAGGCGAGCAAACTACCGTCATATACAAAATCAGCGCTGACCCATTTTTGCTCCGTCGGCCAGACGTGGTTATGTAACCAGGTCATCATCGGCAGGTCATCGGCTAAACCGCGCATTAAGGTCATCGACGCATGACCGTGGGTATTAATCAGGCCGGGTAACAGGGCATGGCCATCCAGATGGACGACAGATGTTGCCGAATAGTGTTCATCGGCCCCGGTTGAGTCAAGGATATCGATGATGCGCCCATCGTTAACCGCAAGGGCATGTTGTTCCAGTACGGTTCCCGCCGGTTCTACCGGAATTATCCAACGGGCATGAATGAGAGTATCGATATTCATAGTCAATTTGTGTGCTTCAAAGACCAGCTAGCGATTGATTATAAGCAAAACGCCCGACTGATGTCGGATAGTTTTTTTCGGGTCAATAAGGGTAGACTATATTGGGTACGGCGAGTGACGGGGACGCCATTTCTTAATGTCCAACGCCTAATTCAAATCACTGGAACATTTCTGCTATGCAATATGACACGATTCGCGCCATTCAATGGCAGGATGACAAGCTGTTATTACTGGATCAACGCAAGTTACCCAACGATGTAGTTTATCTGGAATACGGATCAGCCGGGCAGGTCGCTGAGGCCATTCGCGACATGGTCGTGCGCGGTGCGCCGGCCATCGGTATTACCGCTGCTTATGCTGTTGTTCTGGCGGCGCAACAGCATTTCACACAATCCCCCAACAATTGGCGGGAAGCGTTGGCCTCCGATCTGGATATCTTGGCGAAATCACGACCAACGGCGGTAAACCTCTTCTGGGCACTGGCACAGATGCGGCAAGTGATTGCAGCAAATCCTCCCGATCCGGTGAATGCTTTATTGAGAGCGGCCAAAGCCATTCACGAGGAAGATATCGCCGCCAATCGAACCATGGGAAAACTGGGCTCAGGCCTGATTGAGGCAAATTCCGCTGTGTTGACTCATTGCAATACAGGCTCTCTGGCCACGGGGGGATTCGGCACCGCCCTGGGAGTGATCCGCCAGGCCTGGAGTGAAAAACGGCTTAATGCGGTGTATGCCGATGAAACCCGTCCCTGGTTGCAGGGGGCGAGATTGACGGCCTGGGAACTGATGCAGGACGGGATCCCGGTTGATTTGATCGTGGAAGGGGCCGCCGCCGCACTGATGCGAAGCGGTAAAGTTCAATGGGTGATTGTCGGTAGTGATCGTATTGCAGCCAACGGTGATGTGGCCAACAAGATTGGCACCTATTCACTGGCGGTAAATGCTCGATACCATGGGGTAAAATTCATGGTGGTGGCACCCGGTACGACGGTGGACATGGATACCAACGATGGGACGGCGATTCCAATCGAAACCCGCGACGCGGCTGAAGTGCTAAGCCTGGCGGGACAGTCGATAGCTGCCGCGGGTGCCGGTGCCTGGAATCCGGTGTTTGATGTGACCCCGGCCGAGCTCATCGACGCCATCGTGACTGAACGTGGGGTTGTGCTGAAACCGAGCCGCGATAAAATACAGGCCATGATGTCATCCGCGGGTGAGTCGATATTGTAATGACAACCATATTACTTACCGGCGCGAACGGATTTGTGGGGCAACATTTGGGGGCATACCTTGTAAAGCAGGGGCATCAGGTTATTG
>CBDUOW010000185.1:0-3831 GCA_965368945.1 uncultured Gammaproteobacteria bacterium | reverse complement strand
TGTCGATCAGTGGCAATTGGAGGGTGGTGAGCAGGAACTGTTCGAAGCCCTGAGCCAATATTGTACTGCACAGGCCGGCGCACCCATTGAAATCAGCGGCGCCTGAACCCCATGACAACTGAGTTGCTTGCCTGTGTTGAACGAGGTCCTGAGCAGGTCGAATACAGCATTATCTGGCTGCATGGTCTTGGCGCCAATGGCCATGACTTTGAGCCCATCGTGCCGGAACTTCAATTGCCGGCCTCGGCGAACATCCGTTTTATTTTCCCTCACGCCCAGCAACAGCCTGTCACCATCAACAGTGGCGTGGTGATGCCGGCCTGGTATGACATTGTTTCACCTGATTTTGCACAACAGGAAGATGAAACCGGTATCCGTCAAAGTCAGCAGCATATCGATGCATTGATTCAACGGGAGAATGCCCGCGGCATTGCCACTGAGAACATCGTCATTGCAGGTTTTTCCCAGGGTGGTGCGATCGCCCTGCAAACCGGCCTGCGTTACCCACAACGCCTGGCCGGCGTCATGGCCTTATCCAGTTATCTACCCCTGGTACAGTCTCTCCACCAGGAAGCCAGTGTAGCCAATCAGGATGTCCCCATTTTTATGGCGCACGGCAGTCACGATCCTGTCGTGCCCCTTGCCCTCGGGGAGGACTCGCGTCATTACCTGGAACAGTATGGCTATGAGCCTGATTGGAAAACTTACTACATGGAGCACAGCGTCTGCCCGGATGAGATCGACGATATCAGTCGTTGGCTGAAACAGATTTTTCAGCTCGGCGTCTGAGGCTTGCAATACCCCGATAACAATACTCTTGGCTATTGTTGTTTTGCGTCACTCGCAGGTAATTTCTGCCACACCAGGGTGCGATTATTGACCGGCATGACATGATCGGCGAGTAACTCCATGCCATGCTGCTGTGCCAGGGTGTTGAGGGCTTCAAAGTCACGGATACCACTACGAGGGTCACGTTGTTTGAGCCACAGGTCAAAACGCGCATTACTCTCACTGCTGTAATTACCCTCATAATTAAACGGCCCATAAAGGCAGAACACACCTTTTGGCTGCAATACTCGTCCAATGCCGGCAAACATGTTCTCCACGCCGGACCAATCCATGATATGCACGGTGTTGGCACTGAATACCGCATCGATCTCCGTAACCGGCCAGTCCGGCTGGTTTACATCCAGCTCCACGGGACCGGCGATGTTGCTTAATCCCGCCTCATCCAGCCAGGCCCTGACCCCGGGATGGAACCCGGCAACTTCACTGGTCAACCAATGTAAATGCGGCAACTGGGCGGCAAAAAATACCGCATGTTGTCCGGTGCCACTGCCGATTTCCAGCACATTACTGGCCTCGGCAAAGTACTGTTGCAGCACCGCCAGAATGGGTTGTTTGTTTTGTTCGCAGGCTTCAGAAAAGGGTTTCATCACATTCCACTGATTATTAAATTTCGCTTGATATAACTCAATAGCCTCCTGGCCCGGTTTAAGTTTACACTTTGAACATGTTAACAAGGGAGACCAGCATGCTAATCAGGGCGATTCTGCTCCTGGGTCTGGCCATGACAGGTATCACCAGCCAGGCCGCTGTCAACAAGAGCGGGGAAGAATTGTATCGCCAGCACTGTGCCGCCTGTCATGGTTATGATGGCAATGGTGGGGTGGGCGTTCCGCTGACCCTGCCGGATTTCCAGTACAGCGTCACTAACAACTACCTGAAAACCACGATTCGCCACGGCCGCCCGGGACGGGTCATGCCGGCCTTTCCGAGCCTGAGCAACGCCGACATCAAAGCCCTGATTAAATACATTCGCCGCTGGGCGCCCGGCAAACCCTACCGCTACCCGGTCACGCCGGTACAGGGGGATGCCAAGCACGGTCAGCAGCTCTATCAACAGCACTGCATGGCCTGCCATGGCTCGCTCGGCGAGGGCGGCAAAGGAACCGGCCTGACTTTTTCACGCCCCCGGGATTTACCCATTATTGCGCCTGCACTGAATAATCCGGGCTTTCTCAAGGCTGCTTCGGATCAGTTCATTAAAGCCACCCTGATGAACGGCCGCGAAGGCACACCGATGGTGTCGTTCCTGCAGCAAGGCCTGAAGGAACAGGACATCAATGATCTGGTGGTCTATGTCCGGTCATTTGAACAGAATCCGCTACCCAGAGAACAAACACCGCTTGAAGCAAAAGAAGCTACTATCGCTTTTGAGTCATCGTATGACATGAAAACCACCATCGCGAATCTCAAGGATGCGGCTGTCGGTAACAACTTTATTATCATCCGCGAGCAGACTCTGGATGAAGGGCTGGTTGAAGCCGGCAAAGAAAACCCGCAGCAACACATTATTTACTTCTGTAATTTCGGTTTCCTCAATCAGGCATTGGCGATCGACCCACGTGTCGGATTGTTCCTGCCCTGTCGCATCACAGTGGTAGAGAAAGACGGCAAAGTGATGGTGTATGCCCTCAATCCCAGCCGCCTATCGCCCTTGTTCAACAATACCGAATTGAACAAGTTATGCCATGAAATGAACGACACCTATGTGTCGATCATTGAGGATGCCACCTTATGAAATACAGATCCTTCTGGCGTGGGCTTATCCTCGGGCTGCTGCTCCTGCCGGGCCTGCCGGCGATAGCGGAAGATCTGCTAATGGCACGCGTGCCCATGACATTCCCGGAAGCAATGCTGAAGCTGCAGAGCACGCTTAAAAAATATAACCATACCCTCAGCCGGGTACAGCGCGTGGATATCGGTTTAACCGCTAAAGGCTATAAAACTGACAAGTATCGCATTGTATTCTACGGCCAGGCCGGTGAGATTCGACAGCTGGCAGATGAGCATCCCCAACTCATTCCATATTTACCCCACAAGATCGCCATCTTTGCCGAAGATGAGGAAACCATGCTGGTGGCGGTCAACCCGGAAATGCTGTTCCTGACTGATGATCCAAAACTGCAGGCGACCATGAAGAAATGGCATGAGGACCTGCAGCTGATTTTCAAGGATATGCGGCAAGAATGAGCCCATTAATACCAATGGCGCTTGCGCCATCTGAAGCCAGATAGTAGCTTATACAAAAAGAAATTCGGAAATCGACCATGTTGAAATCACTCGATAGCACGCAATATCAACAATTGCTTGAAGCTTGCCCCATCGGCCTGTTACTCCTCGACAAGGATGGCAAAACTCAATGGATAAATCCCGCCTTGCGTACCTGGTTGGGAACGCGTGCGGATAAAATTATCGATCAACAAGTTGATGCTGTTCCACGTGAATTGCAAAAGCTGTGGGGAGAGAATGCCACCGTTCACCTGCCTGCCACTGATGCCGAGGATGAGCTCTGGCTGCTGGGTACCAGTCAACCATTGGATGATGGCAGCAAGATGCAGTTTTTTACTGATGCCACCGCGAGCAAACTGTTGCTGCAGGAGCGCGACGCCCTCCAGTCACAACTCGAATCTGTCTCTCTCACTGATGAAGACACCGGCATGCCAAATCAACGTGCTCTGACGCAGAGCCTGGAATCACAGGTATCCCGAAGTCGCCGTTACAAGAATCCGTTAACTATTCTAATCATGCAGGTCGATAACCTGGATGAATTTATCAAAACACAAGAAACCGAATCTGCCAGACCCTTGTTGGTAGCCATCCGTAATATGCTGAATGACCAGTTACGCTGGGCCGACACCATCGGCCGCATGGATGAGAATGAATTCCTGCTGATTCTGCCCGAAACCCACCTGGAAGCTACCGGCCAAATGATCGACCTGATACGTAAACGCTTCGATGACCTTTATATTGAAGGCGTTGAAAACA
>CBDUOW010000184.1:0-3874 GCA_965368945.1 uncultured Gammaproteobacteria bacterium | reverse complement strand
CAGTATCTGGTGCGGTGCGGCGAAATTCAGGTGCATCATCGGCTACCAGACGGTGGCCCCGGCTTAACAGTTCCAAAGCGAGTTCGCTCTTGCCGACGCCACTTGGACCAGTCAGCAATACCCCGAGACCCATTACCTCCATAAACACGCCATGTTGAATCAGTTTCTCTGACAATTGACTGCTGAGATAGTAATGTAAGTGGTCAATGATATGGCTGACAGTATGTCTGGAACGAACAAGCGGGACATAATGTTCTGCTGCCAAAGTCAGAAATTGATCCGAGGGCAACATGTTTTCAGCCAGGATGATCATCAATGGCTGGTTGCTGAATAAGCTATGTATGGCGTCCTGGCGGGAATTTTTACCCAGGCCGTTGATGTAATCCAGTTCTGCCTGGCCCAGGACCTGAATCAGGTTGGGGTGGATCAGGTTGAGGTGGCCAATTAAGGCATTACGACTTGTGTCAAGTTGAACCGCTTCAATTGGTCTCTTGGCGTAGGTTTGCCCCTCGACCCAGTCAAATTCGAGTGCTTTTTGGTGTTGCTCGAAAATGGAAAGGGCGGTGAGGGGTGTTGTCATAGACTCAGCTTCGACTTTGCCATTCCCTGATTAATTGCATAATATCTTCAGGGTTTTTTGCCTCACGTAATTGGGCACGCAATTCATCTTCCTTAAACATAGCCGCCAACAGGGCAAGTATCTTCAGGTGCTCCTCAGTCGCTTTATCAGGCACAACCAGTGCGAATAATAAATCTACTGGTTGGTTATCTACGGCATCAAAGTCTATGCCATGGTTAAGTTGAATCAGCGCCGCCGTTGTGTGGTTACTGTCTTTTAAACGGCCATGTGGTATGGCGACACCAAAACCAACACCGGTGCTTCCCAGGCGTTCACGGGACAGTAGACAGTCAAAAATATCGGTGGCGCTGATTGAGCTCTGATCATGCGAGATGAGTTCGCTGAGTTCTTCAAGCGCACGCTTCTTACTGTGCGCATTGACGTCACAGGCAATTCGATCAGTAGTGAGAAAGTCAGTTAACTGCATGGCGGTAATAACCAGGGTTAGCTCTGACTTTGTTTAACTTGCACACCTTCACTGCGGTGATGATCTTTCATTTTTTCCTTGTGCTTTTTGATTTGACGATCAAGTTTATCTGTCATGGCATCAATGGCAGCATACATATCTTCATCCTGAGCATCGGCAAACAGGTTGCCTCCACTGAGGTGGAACGTCGCTTCAGCTTTTTGGCGTAATTTTTCCACACTCAAAATGACGTGTACGTTGGTGATATGGTCAAAATGCCGTTCCAGACGTTCCATTTTCTGGGCGACGTAGTCATGTAGTGAGGGGGTAACTTCAACATGATGGCCGGTGACATTGAGTTGCATATGGTGCTCCTTTGTTAGGCTAGACGTTTTCTTTCATTAGATGGCGGAATTGCCATGGCTTCACGGTACTTGGCGACAGTACGGCGGGCAACATTGATACCTTGTTCACCCAGGATTGTTGCCAGTTTACTATCGCTGAGTGGTTTGTTGGTGTTCTCGGTAGCGATAAGCTTTTTAATAAATGCACGTATCGCAGTGGCTGAACATTCTCCACCATTACTGGTGCTGACATGACTGGAGAAGAAATATTTCAGTTCAAAAATACCACGCGGGGTATGCATATATTTTTTACTGGTAACCCGCGAGATGGTGGATTCATGCATGCCCACAGCCTCAGCAATATCATGCAGCACCAGCGCTTTCATTGCTTCATCGCCGCGTTCCAGGAAGTCGATTTGCCGTTCAACGATGCTGGTGGCAACCCTGAGCAGTGTTTCGTTACGGCTTATCAGGCTCTTGATAAACCAGCGTGCTTCCTGCAGATGATTCTTGAGGCAAGTATTATCCTCGTTGTTATTTACCTGCTTAATCAGGCTTGCGTAATGCGGATTGACGCGCAAGCGTGGCGCTGCATCAGGATTTAATTCCACTCTCCATTTGCCCGCGTTTTTACTGACAATGACATCCGGAATGATGTACTCCGGCTGACTGGCGGTGATCTGGCTGCCGGGGCGTGGGTTGAGTGACTGGATCAGCTGCAGGATTAATTTTAATTCCTCCTCGCTGATCTTGAGTCGACGCGTAAGCTGGACATATTCCCGTTTGACCAGGAGGTCAAAATGATTCTCAATCAGTTGCATTGCCGGTTCAAGCCAGGGCGATTCTAGCGGGAACTGTTTGAGTTGCAGTAGCAGATTTTCTTTCAGGTCACGCGCGCCAACCCCCGGGGGATCAAAATTCTGGATACGATGCATGACGGCTTCAATTTCATCTAAATCGATTTCCAGATCATTACCCAGTGCCTGATGAATGTCTTCCAGGCTTATGCTTAAGTAGCCATCATCATTGATGGCATCAATGATAAATTCTGCAATGGCGCGGTCGGTGTCGCTGAATGGGGTGAGTTGCATTTGCCAGTTGAGATGTTGGTGCAGACTTTCTTCGGTATTCCCGGAAAATTCATACTCTCGATTATCACTGGCGCTGCTGGTATTTGAGCTCGATGGGGCCGCAATATTGTCGTAAATATCATCCCAACTACTGTCAACCGGCAAATCGTCCGGAATTTCACTCTCGCCTGCGGCGGAAGTCTCGCTTAGGGTTTCGCCGCTGTCATCGGTGGCCGGGGTCTCCTCATCGGTATTGGGGGTTGATTCGTTGTTGCTGGTGTTATCTGTCTCGCTGCTTTCCTCCTCGATTTCCAGCATCAGGTTGGAATCCAGCGCTTCCTGAATTTCGGTTTGTAACTCAAGGGTAGACAGCTGCAATAGCCGAATGGCCTGCTGTAACTGCGGGGTCATGGTCAGGTGCTGACCGAGGCGGAGTTGGAGAGCTTGTTTCATCAATTTTAGTAGGGATACAACTGCCCGATTTCTCGTCAGGCATTTAAATTCTAGCGCATTTCTTGCATGGCTGCAGTCTTGACAGAATTGTCATAATTGGAAATGCTCACCCAGATAAACCTTGCGAACTTGTTGGTTATCCAGCAGGAAATCGGGGTCACCCTGCGCAATCACCTCACCTGCATTCATAATATAGGCGCGACCACAAATCCCAAGTGTTTCTCGCACATTATGATCGGTGATCAGTACGCCAATGTCACGGTCTTTGAGATGTCGAATGATACCCTGAATGTCGAGTACCGAGATGGGATCGACGCCAGCGAAAGGCTCATCCAGCAGGATAAATCGTGGCTCAGAGGCAAGCGCCCGGGCAATTTCGACCCGTCGGCGTTCGCCCCCGGAGAGGCTCATCCCCAGACTATTGCGAATATGACCGATATGGAGCTCTTCCAGCAACTCCTCCAGTTTTTGTTCCTGTTGGAATCTGTCCAGTTCCTTGCGTAATTGCAGGATGGCAAGGATATTGTCCGTCACCGAAAGTTTGCGAAATACCGAGGCCTCTTGTGGCAGATAGCCGATACCCATGCGTGCCCGCAGGTGCATGGGGAGGGAAGTGATATCGGTGTCATCCAGGCTGATACGGCCCGCATCGGCGGGAATAAGGCCGACAACCATATAAAAAGAGGTGGTTTTACCGGCGCCATTCGATCCGAGAAGGCCGACGACTTCGCCGCTGGAGATATCCAGGGAGACGCCATGCACGACATCGCGACCCTTGTAGCGCTTGGCCAAATCCTCGGCGCGCAGGATGCTCATGGTGTGGTTCCTTTTTCTGCTTCATTTTCCGGTGGAGTGATAATGACATGCACCCGGCTGTCATCCGTTTCCCCTTTACGGGCTGAGACCAAACTGCTGCGGGTATCGAATTCAATGTAGTTGCCGGCAAAACTGTTGGGGCCCTGTTGTACTTCAGCATTTTCTA
>CBDUOW010000183.1:0-3892 GCA_965368945.1 uncultured Gammaproteobacteria bacterium | reverse complement strand
TTACAAGGGGGGTAGGGGACGAGGGACAGCGCTCGTGCGGCCCCTTACAACCAGCCCCGCTCGGCAAAAGCCACGCTTTCGCCGTCACCAATCACGATATGATCCAGTACCTTGACGTCCACCAGTTCCAGGGCGGCCTGCAGACGACGGGTGAGTTGGCGATCGGCCTCACTGGGTTCAGCCACTCCCGAGGGGTGGTTATGGGCCAGGATCACCGCCGCCGCATTATGTACCAGGGCACGCCGAACCACTTCACGTGGATGGACCGAAGCCCCGTTGATGGTGCCGCGGAACAATTCCTCAAACATGATGACCCGGTGCCGGGTATCCAGAAACAGGCAAGCGAACACCTCGTGTGGGTAGTCACGCAGACGGGCAGTCAGATAGCGCCGGGTCGCGGCCGGGTCGCTGAGGGTCTCGCCGCGCTGCAGGGTTTCTGCCAGATGGCGACGTGCCAGTTCCAGCACCGCTTGTAACTGGCTGAACTTGGCGACCCCAAGTCCGGCAAAGGCACAGAAATTCGCTTGATTAGCGGTGAGTAATCCTCGAAGTCCCTCAAAGTGTTGCAAACTGTCGCGTGCCAGGTCGACCGCAGTTTTACCGGGTATGCCGGTTCGCAGGAAAATGGCCAGTAGTTCAGCGTCAGACAGGGCGCCGGCACCGCGAGTTAAGAGTTTTTCGCGTGGCCGTTCAGCTTCCGGCCAGTCGGTGATTGCCATGATGACCTCCATGTCATGTTTGTAATCCCAGGTTACAGACGATACCTGAGATGCGACCGAGCACACAATAATTATTACTATTTCAGGGGCTCGCCGGTAATGCGCCCGCGGGGGCAGCACCAAAGTTTGCTACACTCGGCCTATATGGAAAGACTGGTTAACAAGCGAATCCTGCTGGGAGTCACGGGCAGTATTGCGGCCTACAAGGCGGCCGATTTGGTACGCCGTCTACGTGACGCGGGTGCCGATGTACGGGTGGTGATGACCCGTGGTGCGACCGAATTTGTCACGCCGATGACTTTCCAGGCCCTCTCCGGGCATCCGGTAAATCAGGAATTACTGGATACCGAGGCGGAGGCCGGCATGGGGCATATCGAGCTGGCCCGTTGGGCCGACACCATATTGGTCGCCCCCGCCAGTGCGGATTTTCTCGCCCGCCTGGCACAGGGACGGGCCGATGACCTGTTGAGCGCCATTTGTCTCGCCAGCGATGTTCCCCTGGCGATGGCACCCGCGATGAACAGTCACATGTGGCAAAATGCGGCTACCCAGCAGAATGTACGGACACTGGTCGCACGCGGGGTGTTGATGTTGGGCCCTGAAGCGGGTGAACAGGCCTGCGGTGAAATCGGCGTGGGACGTTTACAGGCGCCAGAGGTCCTTCTGGCCGGCTTGGCGGAACTGTTTCAAAGCGGGGTATTGAGCGGCAAGACGGTCATGGTGACAGCCGGGCCGACGCGTGAAGCGATTGATCCGGTCCGTTATCTCAGCAACCACAGTTCAGGCAAGATGGGTTTCAGTGTGGCGGAAGCGGCAGTGGAAGCCGGTGCCCGGGTCATTCTGGTAAGCGGACCGGTAGCCATGACAACGCCGGACCACCTGCAACGTCTGGATGTCGTCAGTGCCCAGGAGATGTTTGACACGGTATTGGCCCATATCCATGGGGTGGATATTTTTATTGCCACTGCAGCCGTAGCCGATTACCGACCCGTCGAGGTCGCGACAGGCAAGACAAAGAAAAAGGCCGAGCGAATTCAGTTGGCGCTGGAACCGACCCCCGATATTCTCGCTGAGATCAAGGCGCGTTTTCCGCGATTATTCTGTGTCGGATTTGCCGCAGAGACCGAGACGCTCGATGAGTACGCCCAGGATAAACTGCAGCGCAAAGGAGTGGAGATGATCGCAGCCAACTGGGTAGGACCGGCAGCAACAGAAACTGAGGGAACATTTGGCAGTGATACCAATGCACTGCGTTTGTTCTGGAAGGATGGCAGCGCGGAATTGCCCCTGGCTTCAAAGCAAAAATTGGCCAGGCAGCTTATTCTGCAGATTGCCCAACTGGAGGAAATGTGGGGTCAGCGCTCCATCGACGATGACAAGGTAGTCACCTTACCCGAAAGTGGCAGGCGCCCGCGCCGTTAGGCGGCACTCTATCTGGTTTTTGCTGAGTCGTTTTGTCATCCTTTGGTTAATCTGGTTATGATGCATTATTAATATAATAAAGTGAGAAACAGCCTCAATGAGTCGTATTAGTCTGAAAATTCTTGATCCCCGTATTGGTCAGGACCTTCCCCTTCCCGCATATGCAACGACGGGTTCCGCCGGTATGGACCTGCGCGCCTGCCTTGATGAGGCGTTGGAGATCCAGCCGGGTGAAGCCCACCTGATACCGACCGGTCTGGCTATTCATATCGGGGATCCAAACCTTGCCGCCGTGATCCTGCCACGTTCCGGCCTCGGTCATAAACACGGAATTGTGTTGGGTAATCTGGTCGGGCTGATCGATTCAGATTACCAGGGGCAGTTATTTGTCTCTTGCTGGAATCGGGGAAATGAATCTTTTAACATCGAAGTAGGTGAGCGTATTGCTCAACTGGTATTTGTACCGGTGGTGCAGGCGCAATTTGATATCGTGACGGATTTCGATACCAGTAACCGGGCCGAAGGTGGTTTCGGGCATACTGGGCGGGCCTGAAAAACCATAACAAGTAATTAGGGAGACTGGCGTGGCGAGAGGCAGCTTACGGGCACGCAAACGGCGTGGCAGCAAGAAAAAAGGTGAAGGCCTCAGTCTTAAGGCGACGAGTCTCATCTCGATCGGAGTCTTTATCTCGATTCTTGGCGTCGCGATTTTCTGGGCCCAGTTGATGCCACTGCAAAAACTCCAGAACAGCAGTGACATGGAGCTGGAATCAACCAATGCCAGCCTGGCCAACACCCTGGCATTGAAAGTTGCCTCGTATTCCGAGATGGCGCGTGGGGTTGCGCTAGACCCACAGACCCGTCAACTGCTGCTCAGCGGCGATGAGGTGGCAATCAAGGCGCGGGAGCGTGAACTGGTGCAGCTCTTTCCCTGGGTCATCCGCGTCCGTTTGTTACCCGCCGGGATACGTAATCCTGATAATTCAAGCAAACCACATATCAGCTTTGCCTGTATCGACATGCTACGTGAGGCTGAGACAAGTCTGCAGGCGCCGCTAGCAGAAGTCCATGTCATCAACACGCCCCAACAGCATGTGGAAATTATACAACCGATTTTGTCGGCCAACGGTAAGGCGGCAGTTGGGCATTTACAGGTTACCCTGCAAGTTGAGCTACTGAATCAATGGCTGACAACGTTACAGCCAGAAGGCTATTTAAGCCTGACTCAGTACGTTGAAAACCAGCCTACGGTGCTGTTGGCAGAAACGGGTGATAAATCCACGATCAGCAGTGGTCGAGCAGCGGAAGTGCCTGTAGCGGGAACCCACTGGCAGCTCAATCTTTGGTTGCCCGGCGATATATCAATTGGGCTGTTCAATACCAATTTTATTATCACCTTTATTGTGGGTGCCTTAATGAGCTTCCTGTTGGTGATGTTGTTATGGCGTTCCGTAAGCCGTGCCATCAGCAATGACGTGGAAAGTTTCATGCAGCTTATTGTTGAGGAATTGCGTGACCACAAGGTGCATCAACATTATTTCCGCCTGCAAGAGTTTGAAGAGGGTGCCAGAAAAGTCGGGAATCTTTCGGCCTCGCATAGCATGGAACGTGAACGGGATTCGAACGTAGCGGCCATGACCATAACGGATCTCAAGCTTGATCCGAATATGGAGACCATTAAGGATGAGGAACTGTTGTCAGTGGAAGAGTTAAATGACAGCGGTACCTTTAAGAAAAATTTTCGACAACAG
>CBDUOW010000182.1:0-3927 GCA_965368945.1 uncultured Gammaproteobacteria bacterium | reverse complement strand
CCCCCAGTTCAGAGCTCTTGGTATAGGAGACTTCGGCCAGGACGGCTTCCAGGTGTACCTGTTCACGGCGAATATCGAGTCGGCTGATAACACTGCGCAGTGTCCGCATGACACCGGGCGGCGCATTGATGATGAGTGCATTGGTATTTTCATCGGCCATGATATTGATATCGCTGCTGGTCGAGGATGCGGCTGCGGCGGTTTTCCCACCCGGGCCTTTCACAATGGTCTTGCTCACATCGGTCAACACTTTTACCAGATCCACGGCATTGGCAAAGCGTAAGTAAATCACCTGGGTATTGCCGGCGAGTTCGAGGGGTACGTCCATGTGGGTAATGATGGCCCGCAGGCGTAAGCGTTGGCCGCGATCCCCGCCGAGTAACACGCTGTTGGTGCGATCATCGGCAACAATGGTAAAGCTCGGTTTGTCCTTCGCGCCCTGATGTAATTGATTGATCACCCGCACCACATCCGATGCGACCGCATGCTCCAGGGCAAGCACTTCAATTTCCTGGTTAACCGCCTGATCGATGCGCGCAATAATGTTGGAAAGGCGGCCGATGTTGCCGGCACTGTCGGAAATAATCAGCACATTGGATTGCGGATAGGCGGCCAGGTGTCCCCGTTGCGGCACCAGGGGACGCAGTATCGGCACCAGTTGCGCCGCGGTGACATGCTTGATCGGAATCACCTTGGTCACCAGCTCATCGCCGTCCTGCACATCTTTTCGGCTCAGGGTTCTAATGGTGTCTTGCTTGGCGTTCACTTCCGGCACGATCTTGGTGGATGACTTACCGGGGACGGCGGCAAAGCCATGTACCTTCAACATGGATTGGAAGACTTCATAGACCTCGTCCTTGGTCATGGACTGATGGGTGATAACCGTGACCTTGCCCTTGACGCGCGGGTCGATAATGAAATTCTTGCCGGTCAGTTTTGCCACTGCGGTGATGACCGCATTGATATCCGTGTCGGTAAAGTTGAGCTCATACTCATCCGTGCTTGCCGGCTCGGCCGACAAGGCCACGCCGCTTAAGGCAAAGCCTAATAGCAGCACCGCCAAGGCATGCCGCATTACACATTGCATTATGCTGAATCCGGAATGAAGGTACGTTGTCATCTTGTTGTTATCGTTACCTGGTTGAAATTACTATGTTCTGGGTTCGGCCGTTGCGCAGGATAGTGAGATTCACTTCGTCCAACTTATCAATGTCTCGCATCATGGCAAACAGCTTGCCCGAGTCACTCACCGAAACGCCGTTCACCGCGGTAATCACGTCCCGGGTTGTCAGGCCGATTTCCCGCATCAAGGCGCGATCATTATGGGAAAAGCGGTAACCATTAATCGTGCCGTCCTTACTCACCGGCGTAATCCGCAGTTGTGAAAATACCTTCTGCGGATCGGTTTTATATTGCTCCTGCAAAGTCTTCAGTTTGACCGAGCTCCGCGTATTGCGTGATCTTGATGTCGCTCGATTCGATTTGCTACTGCGACCAATCTCGGCCTGTGAGGCCGGATCTTTAAGGCGCAATGTTTCCAGTTGGCCCAGGCGTTTCAGAATCACCCGATCCGAATACACCTCGTGCAGGGTGGCGTTGCCCGGCAGGGAATCGCCGATGAAGTAACTGTTATCCTTGCCGCTCTTTTCCGCAATCAGGGCCATGGATTGCCGGGGGTTATTGGAGGCAAACACCCCATGCAGCACCAGTCGCAGGCGCGTTTCGGGTGCGCTGATGGGTTCATTGCTGGCGACCGGTTTCACATCCGCTTCGCCGAATACATGCAAGGCCGGCACGCCGGTGAGGGAAGGGCGCGTGGTCGGGGTCACAACACTGCGACTCACGCTAACGGCTTGTTCCTGCTCGGTGAAACTGGAGTAAAGCTGCCAACTCAGGTTGGCCGCCGAATAGGCAATCAGGGTAATCAGTAACAGGTTAACAGCGAGGGCCAGGCGCGCATTATTTTGCGGGGAATCAAACAGGGTGCGTAGCACCTGTTCCCCACGTTGCGTCCACTCCATTAAGATATTGTCGCCGCTTGCCTGCACGTATCCCTTCCTTACTCAGCGTATTATTTAATTTATTCTAAATATATTAATAGCCGACACCGTGACAGGAGTCTAACAAATACTTGAAAAACTCGCTGAAAGTCTTTGATTTTAGCCCAAATTCTGATGAATTCACATTAGTAATAACCGCAATTGTGGGATAAATAACAATAAAACAGTAGCTTAGACCCGCCGGGGGTGGAAATCATGTCTAGAAATAGTATTAAGCGACCATTCCAACTATATGATTATTAATAAAAAATAATACCACACATCACATTTAATGTAAGGTTTTTGTTCATCGGGATTCCCATTACAGTAATGAACCAGTGTTTACCGGGGATTAATCGCCATATTCCGTTCAACACACTGACAAGGAATAATTCAGTTCTTATGAAATAAAACCAACATCCGCGGGTCCTATACTCTACAAATCCAGCATGACAAAACCCTGACAGGTTCCTGACGAATCATGATGCATAAAGCCGTACTCATCAGCCTGGTGCTATTTTTGATAAGCGGTTGTAGCGTGAAATCCACCTATAACCGGCTCGACTGGATCCTCACCCAATACCTCGATAGCTATGTCGAACTGACGGATGCACAAGAGGACGAACTCAGGGAATACCTTGCCAGCACCCTGTATTGGCACCGTACTACGCAGCTACCTGCCTATGTCAGTTGGCTGCAACGCGTAAAACAGGATGTGGCCCACGACCTGACCGAGGCGCAGGTGGAACACCATACGCTGGAATTGCTGGTTTACTGGCGTGCGCTAATGATGCGAGTTGCCGATGACATGGCCGTGCTGATGCCTGAGCTGAGCCCGCAACAGCGGGCCGAATTGTTTGCCAGTTTCATCGAGAAGAATGACGAATATCGGACTGACTACATCAAGGTGAGTCGAAAGCAGCAGCGGGAAAACTACACTGAACGCCTGCAAGACAGCTTTGATAGCTGGCTCGGTTCCCTCAGCCAGAATCAGAAAAAGCTCATTCAAGCGGCCGCGATTGAGATGCAACCCATCGCGGCGGAATCCCTGCAAACACGCATTCGCTGGCAACAGGAGTTGCACACCATTCTCGACAGTCAGCAGGATCTTGTCGCTACCCGTGAGGCCATGCACACATTGTTTGTGAATACCGAAACCCTGCGCAGTGCCACCTACAAACACATGCTGGAGCACAACCGCCAGGTGGTCACGCGCCTGATCGTCGATATCTCAAAGACGCTGAGCGACAAGCAACGCAAGCATTTCAACAAACGCGTCGACAAGTACATCAAGCTGTTTAGCGAACTGGCGCAGCAAACCCAGCCTCGACAGGCCGCGAGTCAGTGCGCCGCCTGCTGAGTCGTTAACAGCGGCTGCAGATGAGGCCAGACATTATCGAGAATTTGCGCCTGTGCCGCGGCGGTGGGGTGAATGCCGTCGGCTTGCATCAACTCGCCATGATCCGCCACCTGGTCTAATAATCTGGGGACTAACGCCACCTGATAGGTCTCACTCAGTTGCTGAAACAAGCTGGCAAAGCGGGCGTTATAAAATTCACCATAGTTAGGTGGCAGGCGCACGCCGGCCAACAGCACTTTTGCACCCCGTTGTTGACTAAGTTGAATAATGTTGGTGAGGCTGGTTTCGATTTCACTGAAGGGCAGGCCGCGCAAGCCGTCATTGCCGCCCAGTGCCACGATCACGATCGCCGGTTGATGTTGTTGCAGGGCATTATCCAGCCGGTTCAGGCCGGTGCGGGTGGTATCACCGCTGACACTGGCATTGATGACCCGGTAGTGAAAGCCCTTTTTGGTGAGGCGCTGTTGCAATAAGGCGACCCAGCCCTCATTAGTATTGATACCATAGGCGGCACTGATACTATCACCC
>CBDUOW010000181.1:0-3951 GCA_965368945.1 uncultured Gammaproteobacteria bacterium | reverse complement strand
GGTTCCGAAGGCGCCCTGGCCGAGCGCCTCAGCCAGTTCGTGTCGGTAGGCCGGATTGGCATAGAGGGTTTTGTCTGCCGTTTTTACCATTTCAGCAAGTCGACGCTTCTGCTCAATATTGGCGATGAAATGCAGGTGTAGATCCTTTTCCAGCCAGGCCGCCTTGATTTGGAGCAATTCTTCTTTGGGAATCAGGCGAGGTTGAAACAACTCACGGCTGGTCCGGCGCTGGAGGATGGTGTTGAACAGGCCCGGGTCACGCACATTGACCGTCGGGTTGTCCTCCGTAAAGGTAACGCTGGCGAAATGCTCCTTACCTTCACGATCAGAAAAGAAATTTGCTTGATAGCCGAGCTGAAAATGTTCCGCGGCGATCAGCAGGTTTTCCAGGGCGCACCCGAGGCTAATGTATAACTCTCGCCGCTCGGGGTCGGCTACTTTTAACCAGTAATCCAGATCGGGGTAGAGATGCACCTTGGTATCCTGGACAGAGAATTGCCAGGGCTGGGAATTATGGCTGGACGGCGCGAGCTGGGCGTAATTAAGCAGAAAGCCAAGTTTATCCGACAGTGGCTTATGAGCCGGATAGTCCGCTTCATCGAGATTCCAGAGTTCCCTGGTCATGGGGTCAGGCATAGAAACTCCGGAATCAAGAAAGCCAAGGGTTCTATTGGCCCTGGTTTTGAAGCGCCAGTTCCGCTTCAGTTTTCAGGCCAAATTTCTTCAATAGCCAGACCGGGGGGCAAAAGCCGGTGAAAGAACTTTGCAGGCAATTAAACCCGATAAACAGAGTGACCCAGGTCCAGTAAGGGTGATGGAACAGGGCCAGCAGCGCGGTGAGCATGACCATGACGCCACCGAAGGCAAACATTGTACGTTCAATAGACATTGGAGCTCCTTAATCAGCGTTAATAGTGGCAAATAATGCGTGAAATTATACCCGAACGCTCAGCTCAGGTGGTCAGGCGACGATAGATATCAGACACCTTTAACGGTAACTGCCGGACTTCATCGATCACGGTGTAAGCTGCCGGGCCATACAGGTGCGGCAGGTAGTCACGTGCCTCCCGATCAATGGTGATGCAATATGGATGTATGCCGTCGCGTCGTGCTTCCAGCAGGGCACGGCGTGTATCTTCAATGCCGTAATCACCGCGGTAGTTGTCATAATCATCGGGTTTGCCGTCAGACAGAGTAATCAGAATACGGGTACGTGCTTCAACTTCATTAAGAATGTGGGACAGGTGTCGAACGGCAAAACCCATGCGGGTGTAATCCTTGGGCTGAATGCCACTGATGCGTGCCTTGATCTCCTCGTTATAGGGTTCATCGAATTCCTTGATGCGATAGATCTCGCAGCGCTTGCGTGCAATGCCGGAAAAGCCATAAATGGCATAGCGATCACCGAGGGTTTCCAGAGTTTCGGCTAACAGGATCAACGATTCACGTTCGGCCTCATTGATCCAGCCTTTGGTGGAGCCACTCATGTCCACCATGAAAACCACTGCGATATTGCGCTCAACCCTGTGCATGCGGGTGAACAGGCGATCGGACATTTCGCTGCCATCGTGGGCATCCGCCAGAGCTTCTACCAGCGCATCAATGTCCACGCCGTCGCCATAGACCTGACGTTTCAGTAATCGATCTTCATCGCGCATGGCCTCAAAGGTTTTACGCAGGTGTTTCACCAGGCCACTGTATTTGTGCAACGTACTATCGACGAAGTCATCATAAACCGGCGTGATGTTCACCTCGCGTACGGCACACCAGTTTTTGCGGTAGTGTTGGCGCCGGTAATCCCATTCCTTATAAAGAAATGCACCCTCTTCATGATAGGTACCAGTCCAGACATCATCCGGGTCCTGTTGCTTGTCTTCAAACAGACGTGGATCATATTCACCTTCGCCAGCTGGCACGAGATAATCATCGGGAATATCCCCCAGATCCTGAATAATGGAGTTGGACAGTACCTTGATTTCTTCCGGTGGGGCGATGGGTTGATCGTCCAGGGTTAGTTCGATCTGAAAGCCTTCCGGCGTGGTCGGGTCCGGATTCTTTTTGACATCGAATTTATGTTCCTGTTGTTCAAATGCGCGGTTTTCCTTTTGCATTTCTTCCAGTATCTTCGCCAGGTTTATGCGTATTCTGACCTTTTCCGTTTCAATGCGTTTCGCCATACAGGCTTCCACTTCTTCAATTTGCAGGCTGGGTTGATAGCACACGGGAGGCAGCGGTTGAAGTTTGCCAAAGTGTTCACAGGTAAGTTGCAGGACATCTTCAGCGGTGGTGTCCGCCTGGGCGAGTCGTTTGGCCAGGGGTTGATATGCTGCCGGTAAGTTGTTTTGTGCCAGGCTGGTTTTGAGGCTCTGCATATCGCGAAACAGGCCGGGTAGTTCACGCGCCAGACAGGCTTCAAGCCTTAATGTTTCAAGCGATTGAAACAGTGCCAGAAAATTTTCCTGTTCGGGCTGCTGTTGTAACTGATCGCTTAATTTGACCCGAAAGGTACCGAAGCGGGTCTGTGCCCAGAGTAAGGCAACGAGCGCTTTATACAGCAGGAAATTCTGTTGCGGGGTAGGCAGACTTGCCAGGAGGGGGGGTAGATAGATGGTTTCCGTATCAGTATAGGGAATATCCGCCTCGGCCAGTTTCAGTTTGCGTCCGGACAGGCCATGAGCGAAATGAGTCAGTACCCCGACATGCTCTTCAAATACGGCGCCAGCAGTACGTTCGTGACTGAGTTGCACGAAATTACGGACAGCGTGAATAACTTCGAGTGCTTTATACAAGCCAGTCTGATCGTAGGTATCCATGGCATGCAGCGCCCAGGCTTCAATAATGCGCTTGTCCATGCTGTCGAGGGCGTCGACGGCGTGGGTAATGAACTGGTAAGCCAGTTGAATATTGGTGCTGGCAACACGTTGTACCCAGGTGATGATGTAATCCTGCTCTTGTCGTTCCAGTCCAGCCAGAATGGCAGCAGGACCCGCGGTTTTTAAAAAGGAAAACTCTACATCGAGTAAGCTATCAAGTTGTTGCTCGATCTCCAGTGCCGTTAAGGGTGGGTGTGCTGCCATAGGGACTGTTTATCAGAACAGAGAGGATGACAGTTCATTGATTGCCACCAGCATTTCCGTGTCATCCGTCAATGCCTGGGCAATCGCGCAGTGGCAGGCGGTTACGGGCGAGACATCATCGGTGATCAATTTGGCGGCGTGTACCAACAGGCGGGTACTGGCGCCCTCTTCCAATCCGCTGCCTTTCAGGTTGCGAGTCATATGGGCAAATTTAACCAACTTACTTGCGAGCTCATGGTTAATGCCGGTTTCCTTGACGATAATATTGGTTTCCAACTCCGCTCCGGGGTAGTCAAACTCCAGCGCGACAAAGCGCTGGCGGGTGCTTTGCTTCAGGTCCTTGAGGACACTCTGGTAACCGGGGTTATAAGAGATCGCCAGACAAAAATCGTCCGGGGCTTCCAGCAGTTCACCCAGTTTTTCCACCGGTAGCACACGCCGGTCATCCGCCAGGGGGTGTATCACCACCATGGTGTCCTTGCGGGCTTCAACGATTTCATCCAGGTAGCAAATACCGCCGGCACGCACCGCGCTTGCAAGCGGACCATCCACCCAGATGGTCTCGCCACCCTTGACCAGGTAACGCCCAACCAGATCCGAAGCCGTTAAATCATCGTGGCAGGACACGGTGATGAGCGGCTTTTTCAAGCGCCAGGCCATGTGCTCCATGAAACGGGTCTTGCCGCAGCCAGTGGGACCTTTCAGCAATATCGGCAGTTTTTGCCGGTAAGCCGCTTCAAACACCTCGATTTCATCACCAATGGACTCGTAATAGGGTTCATTTTCGATGTAGTACTCTTCCGGCTTCAGTACACGCGCAACCATTAACACCATCCTGTGAATAAATCAGAGTGAAATAATACGGTATTTTAAC
>CBDUOW010000180.1:0-3976 GCA_965368945.1 uncultured Gammaproteobacteria bacterium | reverse complement strand
GCGCCATAGACATCCCGGTTTCCCACCTTTAGCAAATGGCGCTCTACCGGTTCTTCCGTTTGCAACGCATAACCACTATCACGGACTCGTGCCGCAGGAACGGTCTCACTGCTGTCGATGGCACCAATAAGGCGAACCACGGCTCCGTTGGCTTCTATATATTGTGCGTCCAGCACATCACTGGGCCAGAAAAAACTCAAACCACGTACGGCGATCAAAACCAGCAAGCCCACTACCATCAACAGGCTGACACTCACAGCGCCGGCATTCAGCCAGATCCAGGGCGTGCCACTCTTAAACCATTTCGCCGTTCGCTCTCGCATGCTCATACCTATAAGCTGCTGTAGCGTTTACGTAACCGCTGGCGCACAATTTCCGCGCCAGTGTTAACGATAAAGGTAAAACCAAAAAGCACCAGCGCCGCAAGGAACAACACACGGTAGTGAGTACTGCCCACTTCGGACTCAGGCATTTCCACCGCGATATTGGCCGACAGGGTGCGCATCCCCTCAAAAATACTGAAATCCATCACCGGCGTATTACCGGTGGCCATCAAGACGATCATGGTTTCGCCAACCGCTCGTCCCAGCCCAATCATCACCGCCGAAAAGATGCCCGGACTTGCCGTCAGAATGACCACGCGCATCATGGTTTGCCAGGGTGTCGCTCCCAAAGCCAGCGAGCCCTGTACCAGATGCTTGGGTACGGCAAAGATCGCGTCCTCGGTAATCGAAAAGATTGTCGGTATGACGGCAAAGCCCATCGCCAGACCAACCACCACCGAGTTGCGCTGGTCATAGTCAATACCCAGTTCCTGGCTCATCCAGATACGGATGTCACCCCCAAACAATACCGATTCCAGTAGCGGGCTGAGTTGCATACTGAAAAACACCAGCAGAATAACCACCGGCAGCAACAAGGCCGCTTCCCAGCCTTCCGGCACACGATGCCGAATTGAAGCTGGCAACATGTGCCAGCTCCAGGCGGCAAATAAAACACCGAACGGTAAAATGAGCAGTAGCGTAAAAATACCCGGTAAATGGTTCTCTACATACGGGGCTAACCACAGACCCGCCAGGAAACCCAGGATCACTGTAGGCAGGGCTTCCATGATTTCAATCGTCGGTTTGACCGTTTGCCGCATACGTGATGACATGAAGTGGGCGGTAAAGATTGCTCCCATGATGGAAAGTGGTACCGCAATCAACATGGCATAGAAGGCCGCTTTCAGAGTACCGAAGGAAATGGGGATCAGGCTTAGCTTGGGTTCAAAGTCATTGCTGGCCGAGGACGACTGCCAGATATAATCCGGTTCAGGGTAACTTTCATACCAGACCTTGCCCCACAGCGATGACCAGGATATTTCCGGGTATTCGTTCCTGATGTGATAGAAATGAAGTTGCTGATTGTCCTGCAATAACATGGCATCAGCACGTGGACCCACAGCGATACGTTTGATCGCCTGCTCTGACACCGGTTCAACCAGCAAGGTACGATGCGCGGTTGAATGAAAAATTCCAACCTGTCCGATAGTATCGACTGCGATGAAACCTTTACGCGAGTGTTCCGGGCTTATCGCATTGACTGACATTGTGAAATCATCGAATTCACGGATCCTGGTCAGCACCTGATTGCCGCCTGCATCACGTACCGGGAACC
The DNA here is from genome assembly GCA_965368945.1 of uncultured Gammaproteobacteria bacterium. GTDB lineage: Bacteria > Pseudomonadota > Gammaproteobacteria > UBA6429 > Thiohalophilaceae > JAHEIJ01. Next base: position 2,317 of record CBDUOW010000180.1, on the reverse strand, counting down.
ACTGACTTACGCGACCGTCGGAGGTGCCGACTAACAGCGAAATATCACCCGTCAGGAATGACAATGACGTCAGCAACATTCGGCCGTTGACCAGAGAAAGATGCTGTATAAGTTCCGGCCCCTCTTCCCAGTCACTGACATCGTAAATACTGACAGCCCCATTCTGGGTCGCCACATAAAGATCCCGTTGTAGCTTGTCGAGTAACAGGTAGGTAACGGGTTCGGGAGGATGAGGAACTTCCGCACTGGTCTTTTGCCAGGTAATCTCATCTTCTAATAAAGATTCTTCCCTGGCCTGGTGATTGAGAAGAATTCGCTGATCCTGCGTCACTGCGGCGAATGTCAGTTGTTCATCGTCTGTCTGCACCGCGAGTTGTAACAACGGCAAACCTTCTTCATCCACCACTAATGGCGTTTCGCCGAACGGAAATTCTATTAGCGGGGTAATCAGACGTTGGTCATTCGGGTAGGTGATCCGGTAGGCGTGTCGAAAAACCAGCGCCTGTCCGTTGGACAGCCCAACAGCCAGAATGCCGCTGGCAGGATCCGCTTCAGCCAGGCTGGTAACACTCACTCCGGCTGGAATGGGTAGAACCACTTCCTTAATCGATAACCCGGTCTCGGTTTTGAAAAACAAGACCTTGCCATTCTTGTCGACCTGCATACCGACTTCGGCCTGTTCTTCCATGGCGTAATACAGCGCCTCATCCTGAGCCGGTAGCGTATAAGTCGCTACCTCCTGGATTTCGGCACCTTCAAACATTGGAATAACAACGTACAGCAGGTACACAAAGATCAGGATAATCGCGACAATGACGCTGATGCCGCCGATCCCGACTGCATGACGGGCAGCATGATCTTTCAGCATGCGCCAACGCATCAGGAAATCGGTATCAGCAGTAATGCTCATGATTAACAGGTTCCGGCGGTAACAGTCGGGTTGGCTGCCAAGAATATAGCGGATATATGACAGAAATATGACGATCCAATGACTACGTCAGTAAGCTGGTAACAATGCTGTAACTGAAACCACAGCAAATAAATCAAGAGCTTACATCCTGGAAATGTCGTAGCCGGTAAAGGTGAGACTGCGTGTTGCCCGATGTCATCTCTTATCTGGCGTCACATGACAATTTGGTGACCGTTAATTAAAAACCAAAGATATAAAAAAACCCCGCCGTAGCGGGGTCTCAATGGAACAGTTAATAAATGGTCACAGCCTATTTCAGCTTGGCCAGTTCCTTTGCAGCCACGCTGGCTGGCAAGGGAATATAACCATCCTTGACCACCACTTCCTGGCCACTCTTGGACAGAACCATCGTGATGAATTCACGTTCCAGCGGCGCAAGCGGCTTGTTGGGATGCTTGTTTACGTAGACGTAGAGGAAGCGCGCCAGCGGGTACTTGCCGGCGATCGCATTCTCATTTGTTGCCTCCACGAAGGGCTTGCCTGCTTTCTTGCTCAACGGCACGGCTTTAACCCCGGAAGTCTTGTAACCGATACCGGAGTAACCGATACCATTCAGGGAAGCGGTTACAGACTGAACCACAGAGGCGGAACCCGGCTGTTCGTTAACCGCACTCTTGAAATCGCCTTTACACAGGCCCTTCTTCTTGAAGTAACCGTAGGTGCCGGATACCGAGTTACGCCCATAAAGCTGGATCTTGCGGTTCTTCCAGGCACCGGTCAGCCCAAGGTCACCCCAGTTGGCAATGTCCTTGTCATAACCGCATTTGCGGGTAGAAGAAAATACCGCATCAACCTGTGGAATTGTCATGCCCGTGATCGGGTTGTCCTTGTTGACATAAACGGCCAGCGCATCCAGTGCGACACGAATCGCGGTCGGCTTGTATCCGAATTTCTCTTCGAACTTCTGCAGTTCCTTGTCCTTCATCTTGCGGCTCATCGGCCCCAGGTTGGAAGTTCCTTCTGTCAAGGCAGGCGGTGCAGTAGAGGAACCGGCAGCCTGGATCTGGATATTGACGTTCGGATAGACACGCTTGTATTCCTCGGCCCACAGCGTCATCAGGTTAGCCAGCGTGTCGGAACCGACACTGCTCAGGTTACCGGATACCCCGCTGGTACGTTGGTAATCCTGCAGGCCCGCGTCAACCTTGCCCGCCATGGCCTGGTTACTCACTGCCGCTGACAGACCAAGCACGGAGGCCATGATTAATTTCTTGTTGAACATTAATATCTCTCCTTAAAGGAAATCTTATAATCGTAGGAAGACTTTAGAGTCCGTCTGTGACAAAAAGATGAATCCACCATGACAGTTTTATGACGCCAGCAATGCCATATGGATTATTTTTGACA
>CBDUOW010000179.1:0-3980 GCA_965368945.1 uncultured Gammaproteobacteria bacterium | reverse complement strand
TGCCAGTTAGCGCGTAATATTTTTTTCCCCAGGGTAAAAATCAGCAAACCATCGTTGGTGGGCATGACGGTCTGGAGCTTGTCACCTACCCAGCCATCGCGGGTGAGCAGTCCAATGAAAAAATTTTGTGCCTGCATGTCATGACGGCGTAAGCGGATCGCTACTTTTTCGCTCATATGTTGCAGGTAGATCAGCAAAACATGGCGCGAACGGGTATCGGGTGGGACTACTTTGCCATGGCCGATTGACTTGGGTTGTGGCACACGATTATCCACCTTGGCGGGATCTTCACCCTGACACATGTACCAGATCCGCCGACCCGGATTACCAAAGCGGCGCGCCAGCTCGCCAATCGGCAAGTGCGCCATGTCACCGCAGGTCCAGACGCCGCGCTCGGCCAGAAAACGGCCAATGCCATCGGCGATACCACACAGCTCGGTAACGGGGACATCGGCAAGGCGTTGGCGTGCCTCCCAGGGCGGAATAATGACCAGGCCATTGGGTTTATCCTGTTTGGCGGCGTACTTGGCGGTGGTCTTGTCGCCGCTGACCCCGACCGAACAGGGTAGGCCGGAGACCTCGAACACTTTCTGTTTTACCAGCCGGCCGATGCGCGATGGCGGGCCGAGTAGTTTCTGGCAACGAGTGACATCCAGAAAGGCTTCATCGACCGAGAAGACTTCGACATCCGGGCTGATGTCTTGTAGCGCGCTCATGATATTGGAAGAGACCGCGGCATAGTGCTCGGGGTTGGCCGGGCGCTGGATCAGATCCGGGTATAAGCGGCGCGCCTCTTTCAGGCGCATGCCGGTTTTGATGCCGTAGGCGCGGGCCTCGTAGGAACAGGTAATGATACAGGTGCCCTGCATGCCGTTGGTGATGGCTATCGGGCGGCCGCGCAGTTTGGGTTGATCATATTGTTCTATCGAGGCAAAGAACGCGTCCATGTCCATCAGGATAATGGCGCGAGGCCAATGCGGCGGCGGTGAATCCGACATGTCACCGCCGCCGGATTCAGGCGTAGTGACGCAGCTGACCCATTAGCACCCCTTGAATGCGAACCCGTTCGGGAGCGTACTGCATGGGCGACAGGGCGGTATTTTCCGGGATCAGCAGAACCTGGCCGTCGGCCAGACGCTTGAAGCGTTTCAAGGTGGCATCCTGCTCGTCGATGAGGGCGACCACAATGTCGCCATCGTGGGCAGTGTGGCTCTGTTCAATAATGACCCAATCGCCGTCCAGGATGCCGATATCGATCATCGAGTCGCCTTTAACCTGCAGGGCAAAACGGTTGTCGCTGACGAACAACTCGCCAAGGTCGAGTTGGTCCTGGCCGGGAATGGCCTCAATAGGGTGGCCGGCGGCGATCCGACCTGCCAATGGGAGGGTAGTGGAGTGGAGTTGGGATTCATTGGCAAGTCGGATCCCGCGCCAGCCGCGCTCGACATGCTCCAGCGCGCCCTTGCTAGTGAGCGCTTGCACATACCGGTGTACCGTACCTTTCGACTTGATCTCCATGGCAGTACCGATCTCGGTCAGGGTCGGCCCCTGCCCGTGTTGGGCGATATAGCCGCGGATAAACTCGAGGATGCGTTGTTCCAGTTGTGTGAGCATAAATAAATGTTCTCCAGACGTTCTCTAGAGTAGAGAACTTTTAGAGAACAATCAAGGGCAACCGCAAAAAAATTGCAGCCATGGTTTTTGGACGGGAAAAACGCGGGATCTAGTCGGGGTCGCTGGGCCAGGCGGCGAGCAGGATGATGACACCGAGCGTGCCGAGCATCCAGCTGCCGAGCGGCAGACTACCGAGCATGGTGGGGGCATAGCCATCCAGGGCCGTGAGCACGGCGGCGGAAACCAGCAGACTGCCCCCGGTGATGGCGCCGAAACTGCGGCGATTGGCGCGACGAATCTCGCGGCGCAGTTGCTGCATTTGCTCCGGCTTGAGTTCCATCTGGAGGCTGCCGTCCTTGGCCTGCTCCAGCAGCTCATAGATTTTGTTGGGCAGTTGCGGCAGGCGTTCAGCCCACAGTGGGGCATTTTCCTTCAGGTGGCGCATAAAGGCTTTGGGGCCAATCTGTTCGCGCATCCAGCGCTCGAGAAAGGGCTTGGCGGTGGTCCACAGATCCAGATCGGGATAAAGCTGGCGCCCCAGGCCCTCGATATTGAGCAGGGTCTTCTGCAGCAGTACCAGCTGCGGTTGCACTTCCATGTTGAAGCGGCGCGCTGTCTGGAACAGGCGCAACAGCACCTGCCCAAAGGAAATTTCACTCAGTGGCTTGTCAAAAATCGGTTCGCAGACAGTGCGAATCGCGGCTTCAAATTCGTCCACCCGGGTATCCGCTGCGACCCAGCCTGAGTCCACATGCAGTTGCGCCACGCGACGGTAGTCCCGGTTAAAGAAGGCGAGAAAGTTCTCCGCCAGGTAGCGCTGGTCGGTGGCGTTGAGGGTGCCCATGATGCCAAAGTCGACCGCAATGTACTGCCCCGTGTCGGAGACAAAGATATTGCCCGGATGCATGTCGGCATGAAAGAAACTATCGCGAAACACCTGGGTAAAGAAGATTTCCACGCCGTGTTCGGAAAGGGTTTTCAAATCGATATTGGCGGCGCGCAGCCGATCGATCTGGCTGATCGGAATACCATGTATGCGTTCCATTACCATCACATCGCGGCGAGTGTATTCCCAGTAGACCTCGGGCACATACAACAGGGAGGAGCCGAGGAAATTGCGCCGTAACTGATTGGCATTGGCGGCTTCCCGCATCAGGTCGAGTTCATCCAGCAGGGTTTTTTGAAATTCCTGCACCACTTCGCGCGGCCGCAACTGCTTGCCCGCGGCCCAGTAACGTTCGATCTTGCTGGCGATGATATACAGCAGGCTGATGTCACGCCGAATGACGGGCAGAATGCCCGGACGCAGCACCTTGACCACAACCTGGTGGCCATCCTTAAGCGTGGCGCCATGCACCTGGGCAATGGAGGCCGAGGCAAAGGGAGTGGCCTCAAAGTCGGCGAATACCTCTTCGATGCGGCAGCCGAGACTGGTTTCAATGATCTGGCGGGCCTGGGTGTCAGGAAACGGTGGCACCTGGTCCTGTAATCGGGCCAGCTCCACCGCAATGTCGTCGGGCAACAGGTCCCGCCGGGTAGAAAGTATCTGCCCGAACTTGACGAAAATGGGCCCGAGCTGTTCCAGGGCGCGCCGAATCCGCACTCCACGGCTGGTGCGACGCGTGACCCAGGTCCAGGGCATGAAGATTCTTAGGAACCGCAGGGGGCGGAATAGATGACTGGCGAGAATCAGTTCATCCAGACCCTGGCTGGCCAGCACCCAGCTGATTTTCATAAGGCGGAAAAACTGGCTGAATCGGTACATGGGCCTGGGACATCGGGTGATTATTGTTGGGCAGATTGTACGGGCTCGAGCACCAGGATGCGAGCCGCTCCAGTGAACGGGTCACCGGGGCCTTGAACAAGGAGGAAACGGGTTTAGCAGATGCTGGCGGAGGATTCTGAGCTATCAAGCCTGTCCGGGCCGAATAAACTGAAATCAAGTTCCATTTCCATGGTTTCATGATTCAGCTCAGCGCGTAAGTATTCCACTGTCTTACGCAGCTCACGGATCTTGCTGCTCAATTCATAGGCAGCTGGGAAATGTTCGCTCGAGATGTCACGCTTCAGTTCCTGCGCAGCGTTAAAGGAATCGTGCAGCAGTTTCTGAAGTTCTAAGATGGCGGCTTTAGCTTGCTCTTCACTGTCGGTCATAATACTGGCCTTCTCAGCGTGTTTTAATCCCATAATTAAATTGAGTATAGGACATTGATCTTTGGATAGTAAAGCCTATACGCCAAATAATCCCTGATTTCTATGATCGGCTTCACAATTTTTGATAATTATAGCACCGCTCGACGCGGTGTGTGGGCTTTCAATTCAGAAGGATAGCCCATGCGGAGAAAATGTTGTGGCACCAGTTTTGC
>CBDUOW010000178.1:0-4013 GCA_965368945.1 uncultured Gammaproteobacteria bacterium | reverse complement strand
CCAGGCGTGCCTTGATGATGTCCAGACTAATGAACTGGTCGGTTGCCGAACGACCGGCATCGCCGATGGGCATGGTTTCAATAAAACGCAGGGTGAAATCATGCTCAATACAAAACTCCACCATGTCCTCGACTTCGTCTTCATTTACATCCTTCATCACCACCATATTAATCTTGATGGGGTGAAAGCCGGCGGCCTTCGCCGTCATGAGACCATCGAGAACCTTATCCAGTTTGCCCTGGGTAATGGCCTTGAAACGATCCGCGCGGAGCGTATCCAGGCTGACATTGATGCGGGAGACACCAGCCTGATTCAGCTCCTCGGCATGTCTGGCCAGGCGGGTGGCATTGGTACTGAGTGACAGATCTTCGATGCCGGGCAGGCTGGCCAGGCGCCGGGCCAATTGGGGCAGGTTCTTACGCACCAGGGGTTCGCCGCCGGTGAGGCGAATACGCCGTGTCCCCAGTTCGCCGAAAATACGAATCACGCGCTCGATTTCATCAAAACTGAGCCAGTGTTCCGGTGTTTCAAAATCCTTGAATCCCTTGGGCATGCAGTAGTGGCAGCGCAGGTCACAGCGATCGGTGACCGACAGGCGCACGTATACGATGCGGCGGCCAAAGCGGTCTGTGAGTGAAGGAGACATATGAATCAGTGTTTGAGCCTGGCAGATTCGCGATTAAGAGCGTGTGGGCCATTATAAAGGAAAAGCCGGTCGACAAAACCAGTGATTGCTGTGGGTATTGGGGGGTATTAGTGATACCCCGATCGGGTTAGACGAGACGAATCAGTCGCAGACCCTTGGCGGGGTGAACTATGGTAAATAGTCTACGGAGTGGCGAACAGGATCAGCGCAGGCTACCCAAGCGGCGACTGAAGGATAACTTGCTGCTGCTATGGCTCTCTTCGATTTCCTGGGTATGCTCTTCCGCTTTATCCACGCCTTCTATTACTTCGTGCTCTTCGCACACAAAACGGAACATTTGTTGACCGATGTAAATCATGTCATTGCAGTGCAGTTGCATGCGACTGACTTGTTTCTTGTTGACGTAGGTGTGGTTGGTACTGCCGAGATCCCGCAGGAAGAATTCGCAGTCGCCGTTTTTATTGGCTTTGACTTCGATGATGGCGTGCTGCTTGCTGGTAAAGTTATCCAGAATACAGATGTCACTATCATCCGCGCAGCGACCGATACGAATGATCGGCTTGTCGATCTTGAATCGAATGGTGGGGCTACCATCCGCGTACTGCACCAAGTCAGCCACGATTGACTCCTGCTACGATTTAATCGTTTGCAATGTAATACTTTCGTGTGTATTTCTTATACCTTTCACGATTTGAAGTACAGGGGAGAACAAATTGCCAGCTAAAATATGTGAAACAGTTCACATAAAATTTGCATAGTACGCACGGTAAACCCGAGGGTTTTGTTTGGTTTCAGACGCAGAAAAACAGAGGAATTTCATCGGTCTTTAAGCCTGAAAAATCCGAACTGAGCAGTTGGTTTTAAGCTGAAATATGGCTGTTAGCCAGCAAGAGTGAACGAGTAACAGAGTGAGCCTGTCAACCTGATTCAGGTTGTGTCGGGTAGGGTTAACTTTATGCGATACTTAATGTTAGATAACAGTGAGCATTAATAATGTCTGGTCGAGGCAAAATAACACGCGGTTTGATGTCACGTAAGGTGCTGTTGGGGGCCACTGTTGGTACTTCTTTATTTTTCATGATCATGGGCGCAGTCCTCTGGGGCGGATTTAATACGGTCATGGAGGCAACGAACACACTCGAGTTCTGTATCTCCTGCCATGAGATGGAAGACTATGTGTATCGTGATTACACCAAGACCACCCATTTCAACAATGGAGCGGGGGTGCGTGCGACCTGTTCCGACTGTCATGTTCCGCGACCGTGGATAGATAAAGTGGCGCGCAAGATCCAGTCCTCCAATGAACTGTTTCATAAAATTCGCGGTAGCATTGATACGCCCGAGAAATTCGATGCCAAGCGCCTGGAGCTGGCACGCCATGTCTGGAATAACATGAAGGCGACGAACTCGCGCGAGTGCCGCAACTGTCATGATTACAAAACCATGGATCCGGAAAAGCAACAACCGCGAGCGCAGAAGCAGCACTTGGATGCCATGCAGGCAGGCAATACCTGTATCGATTGTCATAAAGGGCTTGCCCACAAGAAAACGCATGAACAACTGGACGATGATGAGCTGGCAGAACTGGAAGCGCCGGATCCGTCACACGCCATTCCTTTACCGCCACAGTGGCAAGCCTTTGTTGATAAGCAGCTTGATGAGAAAGCCGCCATATTTCGCTAGTTGCTCGCTTAGGCACCACATCGATGGTTGCCGGTACCTTGATGAGGGTAGTGGGCATCGCTGAGACTCATGCTGGCAATATTCTCCCATGACAGGGCGTGTTGTTGATTGCAGCTCAAGGGAATTTCCGTTAGCCTCAGCTCCCATATGTCTACTCGAATCGACGATTTACCACCTCTTTTGTGCCTGGCGTCTACTGCGGTTCTATCCTGATCCCCCATGCTGGAAGTCGTTAATCTTGAATGTATCCGCGGTGACTGTCGCCTGTTCAGCGAGCTGAACTTCGACCTCTCCGCGGGCGAGCTGCTGCATTTGCACGGCCATAACGGCAGCGGCAAAACCACCCTGTTACGGGCCATTTGTGGCCTGATTACGCCCACCGAAGGGGAAGTGCGCTGGCAGGGTGAAAACGTCCGCCGCCGGCGGGACGAATTCGCCAGTGAGCTGCTGTATATCGGCCACAAGAACGCGATCAAGGCCGATCTGACCGGCACGGAAAATCTGCGCATCGCCTGTCAGTTGGACGGTATCCCGGTGTCGGAGAAACAGGCCTGGGACGCGCTGGAACGGTTGGGGCTGCGAGGCCATGAAGATCTGCCGGTGCGGGTGTTGTCGCAAGGGCAGAAAAAACGTGTGGCGCTGGCGCGCTTGCTATTAAGCAAATCACCGCTGTGGATCCTGGATGAGCCCTTTACGGCACTGGATAAGGCCGCGGTCAGCTACCTGCAGACGGTGATTCAGCAACATGTGGATACGGGCGGCATGGTGATATTGACCACCCACCAGGAGGTGGCCCTGACCCGCGGGCAGGTGAAACAACTTGGCCTGGGCTGGAAGCGAGACGGCGATGTTTGAGATAGTTCGCACCATCGTCATTCGCGATCTCACGCTGGCCATGCGGCGGCGCTCGGATGTCATGACCACGCTGTTTTTCTTTGTGATCGTGGTCAGCCTGTTTCCGCTTGGCATCGGGCCGGAACTGGATACACTACGCATGATCGCGCCGGGGGTGTTCTGGGTGGCGGCCTTGCTGGCCTCCATGCTGGCGCTGGAAAAACTGTTCGCCGCCGACTTTGAGGACGGCACGCTGGAGCAGATGTTGTTAACGCCACAGCCCGTATTTGTCCTTGTGATGGCCAAGGTCTTTGCCCACTGGTTAATCACCGGTGTGCCGCTGGTGCTGCTCTCCCCCCTGCTTGGGTTACAATACGATCTTGCTGCAGAAACTTTAGGCGTGTTGCTGTTGTCTCTGTTACTGGGTACCCCGACGCTGAGTTTAATTGGTGCGATTGGTGCGGCACTGACACTCGGATTACGCGGTGGCGGGGTTCTGGTCTCCTTGCTGGTGTTGCCTTTGTATATTCCCGTGCTGATCTTTGGTGCCGGCGCGGTGGAAGCCAACGTCTCCGGCCTGGGGGAAACGGGACATTTATTGATGCTCGGCGCGATTTTGTTGCTGGCCCTGGTGGCGGCACCCGTGGCAACATCGGCTGCGTTGAGAATATCGGCTGAATAAGGTTAAACAGGTTTGAAATGAGCTCCCGTATTATTAATTGGTTTAAATTTTCGTCGCCGGCCAGCTTTTATCCCCTGGCGGGCAAGCTGGTTCCCATTTTCATGGCGGCGGCCGTGATCCTGATCGCCATTGGCCTCTACATGAGTTTCTTTGTCGCCCCGACCGATT
>CBDUOW010000177.1:0-4014 GCA_965368945.1 uncultured Gammaproteobacteria bacterium | reverse complement strand
TACCCGGGCCTGGCGTGAGTGGCATTTGTTGGCACGAATGCAGGAAATGGGTTTGTCGGTGCCACAGCCGATTGCGGTGCAAGTAGTGCGACATGGAATACTGTATAGCGCGGATATTATGACCCGGCGTATTCCTCACGCAGCCACGCTGGCCAAGGAACTGGAACAGAATGCGTTGTCAGAAGACACTTGGCAAGAACTTGGAAAAATGATTCGGCGCTTTCATTGCCATGGCGTCTGGCATGCGGATCTCAATGCTAACAATATATTACTTAATAATAATAAACAGATTTTTCTGATTGATTTTGATCGAGGCCAGTTGCGCCGGCCAGTTCGTCATTGGCAGCAAGCCAATTTGCAACGCCTGAAACGCTCATTGCTGAAATTAAAAAGTCGTGCAAATAGTTTCTATTTTACGGTGTCTGATTGGCAGGCACTACTTGAAGGCTACTCGGTGGAAGCGCTGGACTGAAAAACCGACAGTAGTGTTTCGAGTTCCGTCAGATATCGCTCGGCCATATCCCCGGCTTCTGCCATCAGGGCCAGGCCATGCTCTCCCAGGGCATTAGCACGTTCTGGCTCAGTTAATAGTCTGGCGATAGCGGCACTTAGATCCGCCGTGGTTTTTACTTGTAATCCAACATCGTGCTGAAGGAACAGTGCAGCTTCATTACTAAAGTTGTCCATATGGGGCCCGAAAATAACACCTTTACCGGCACGGGCCACCTCCAGGATATTCTGACCACCAAAAGGCTTGAGTGAGCCACCCATAATGACAAACTGACTACCACTGATAAACTGATCGAGTTCACCAAACGTGTCGGCAAGATAAATCTGCGTTTTGTCTGTGATAGTTTCACTCCGACTGCGGATTGCCAAAGTCAAATCAAGCGGTTTCAAATCTCGCAGGATATGAGGAAGTCGTTTTGGATGCCGTGGCACAATAATAAGTAAATGCTCTTGCGGGGCAAGTTGTTTCCAACATTCTGCAATCAAACCCTCTTCACCATCGCGGGTTGAAGCAGCTAATACATAAGGACGATTAGCATTAAAAGGTTCAGCCGCATTCTGGCCGACAGCTGCAAATTTAATATTGCCGATAACCTTTGTGTATTGTTCGTTGGCACCCATCGCCAGAAAGTTATCGCGATCTTCTTCAGAACGCGCCAGGATCCAGTAGACCACTTCCAGGGTCCGCCAATAGACACGTTTGATCCAGTGTGATTTGGACAAGATGTTGCTCGCAAGCCGGCCGTTGATAATACTGAGGTGGATTCCTTTGTGGGCGCAGTGTAAATACAGGTTGGGCCAAATCTCGGTTTCGGTGATCAATACAGCGTGCGGTTTAACCTGTGCTGTAAAACGCTCGACCGCGAATTGCCAATCTATTGGCATATAGTGGAAAACTACCTTGGCCGGTAACTTGTGGCGCGCGGTCATGCCGCCCGTGGGTGTGTTTGCAGTGAAAAGTATTGATAAGTGGGGGTGCCTTTGGGTGATCAGTTCAACCAAGGGGATTACGGCATTAGCTTCACCGACCGAGGCGGCATGCAGCCAGATATCAAATGGCCCCCTGGTGTAGTTTGCGAGGCACAGGCGTTCGGTTAAGTGATGCCAGTCCTTGTGTCGCCAGGCCTGCCAGGCGGTATAGAAAATTGCCGGCGTAGCTGCTAGTCCCAGCAACAGGCTGTATTTTCGAAGGCTGGAGTCACGGCGAGGCTTGTAGAATAACGGTTCACCGTGCGGCCGGGTCTTGAAGCGGCGGTGGCCCCACAGATATTGCGCCGGGGTACGTCGAACCTGGTCTTCAATAGCCTGATTCACGGCTGTGGCATCAGTAATATCATCTCCACTCGGAAAATTTTCCAGCGGTGGAGCAATGCGTAACAGATAGCCTTTGCTATTTGGCAGGCGTTCTGAATATAAAGGCAAGACCGGGGCACCGGAACGTTTTGCCAGGCGCGCGCTAATGGTCAAGGTGGCAGTAGAAATGCCCATAAACGGGGCGAATACTGAATTCTGGATACCGAAGTCCTGATCCGGGGCATACCAGACAATATTGTTATCTTTCAAGCAGCGCAAAATAGCGCGCATATCCGAACTCTTTATTAACCCGGCACTCACTCGACTTCGGTGCTGTGTCATGACGGCTTCAAACAATCGGTTATGTGCTCGTTTGTAGGTCGGGAAAACATTTGATGCGCTGTAGGCAAGCAAACGACCGCTGATTTCCAACGTGGTGTAATGGCCTCCCAGCAAGATCACACCCTTACCTGCGTGCATTGCCGCATGCAGATGTTCCAGTCCCTCGATGCGATATAAGGACTTGAGTTTTTTATCGGACCCCCACCAGGAAAGTGCGGATTCAAAGATCGCCAGGGTGATGGAATAAAAACTCTCTTTAACGATCCTGCGCTGGGTTTTTGCATCCAGCTCAGGGAACGCCAGGCGAATATTGGTGCGCGTGATACGTCGACGTTCCGGTACTAAATAAAATCCCAGCCAGCCAAGACTACGACCTAGACTTAAGATCCAGGCATACGGCAGGTAGGTACTCAAACGCAAAATACCCAGCCCTAACCAGGTGAACCAGTATTTCGGCGCGAGAAAGTTTTTTACCTGAAAGGTTGGTTTGTGAGTTTGTGGCATGAAGAGATGCGTTGTTGAATCTGCGCTAATGATACCTCAAGCGCGTTATCAAATCAGCGCAGCAGACGGGATAAAGCTTTAAAGTCCGGGTGACTGGCGTCACGCAACCATTCAAATATAACCGATTCGACGTTGGTAATGATAATTTCAGCCTGGCGCAAACGGGCAAGCGCATTTTGATGGTGATGCTTGTGTCGCGAACAGACGGCATCTTCGACTACAAATACCTGATAGCCAGCCTGTTGCAGTTCGATGGCGGTCTGTAATACGCATACATGCGATTCCATGCCGCAAAGAACGATCTGCTGACGTTGGTGCGATGCCAGCGTGGGAATAAAACCGTCTGCCGCGCAACAGGAAAAGCAGGTTTTTTCGACTGCAGCGGTATCAGGCAAGTGGGCGCGTAGTTTTTTATCCGTTGCGCCAAGGCCCTTGGGGTATTGCTCTGTGTGAGTGATGGGGATTTGTAAACTCTTTGCAGCTTGGGCCAGTCGTTCGGCGTTACGTAAAGTTTGTTGACGCGGTTTACTTGGCATCGCCGCGACAAGTCGTTCCTGAATATCAATCACGACCAACTGACTGTGAGTCGCTTCGCAGAGTGAAAGAGCCGTCATACCTATTTAAGCCAGTTGTTGATCGCGGCCACATCCTGCTCGGTGAGGGTTCCAACCGCGGCTTTCAGGCGCAAGGTTTCCAGGATATATGTGTAGCGTGAGCGGGCATAGTCGCGTTCCGAACGATACAACTCGCGGCGTGAGTTAAGCACATCCACCGCGGTGCGGGTGCCAACTTCATAGCCGGCCTCGGTTGCTTCCAGTGCCGTTCTGCTGGAGGTAAGCGCCTGGCCGAATGCTCGCACTGAACTGATATTAGCGAGGACGTTCAGGTAAGAACTGCGGGTTTCTCGCTCGGTGGTGCGGCGTTGCTGTTCATACAGGTCCTTGGACTGTTGATAGCGATGCGCCGATTCCCGGGTGAGGGAACTGACCCGGCCCCCCTCGTAGAGGGGCAGGTTGAGTTGTACGCCGAAGCGCGTGTCGTCGATATCGCGACCAAGGGGAGCCAATATATTACCGCCATCGGTCTCCCTATAAGCATAACTGGCAACCAGATCCAACGTGGGGTAATGCCCGGCCCGGTTGCGGCTGACATCTTCGCGTGCAATTTGCATTTCTTTTTCCGCTGCGATCAGCGACAGGCTGCGTTCCTTGGCAATATCCAGCCAGGCATCAATATTCTCAGGTTTTGGCGTTACCAGGGGACTTTCTTCCAGCAGCACTGACAAGTGCTCATAGTACTGACCGGTCACTTCCCGCAGGTTTTCCTTGGTATTGGCGAGCAGGTTTTCCGCTTGAATGTTCTGGG
>CBDUOW010000176.1:0-4021 GCA_965368945.1 uncultured Gammaproteobacteria bacterium | reverse complement strand
TCGTATCATAAAACGACGGCTGCGCCTGATTCAGGCTGTCGGCAACATGGCGCTCATGAATACTGCAACCGGTCAATTGCTGTACGAGTTCAACCCAGTTGGCGTCTTCATCCGCATCCCGAATAAAATCGAGCCACACGAATCCGGTTTCAGGCAAGCCCACGATGGACTCCAGCGGCTCGACCTGATTACCGCCTGCAAAATGTACGACGTTCATTGCTCACAACCTCCCCGAGTTGAAATCGTGCTCCACCTGAACCTTATCACCCTGCACAGCGCTACAATCCAGCTCCAGACTATAGATAAGGACTTGAAATAAAGACGGGACTATCTTTAAAAAAAGGTGCCGTCGATAGGTGAAGACGCGCTGGCATAACGCTTGCGCGGCATGCGGCCCGCGAGAAAGGCTTCCCGCCCGGCTTCGATCGCTTTTTTCATGGCCGAAGCCATCAACACCGGATTCTGTGCGGCTGCAATGGCTGTGTTCATCAACACTCCATCACATCCCAGTTCCATCGCAATGGCGGCATCGGAAGCGGTTCCCACCCCGGCATCAACCAGGATCGGCACATTGGCATTTTCGATAATGGTCAGAATGTTATAGGGATTGCGAATACCCAGGCCGGAACCAATCGGTGCCGCCAGCGGCATAACCGCGACACAACCCATTTCCTCCAATCGCTTGGCGATAATCGGATCATCATTGGTATAGACCATCACCTTGAAGCCGTCCTTGATCAGCAGCTCCGCCGCTTCCAGGGTCGCGGTGATATCGGGAAACAGCGTCTTTTCATCCCCCAGCACTTCGAGCTTTACCAGATCGTGCCCATCGAGGAGTTCGCGCGCCAACCGGCAGGTCCGCACCGCATCCTCGGCGGTATAACAGCCAGCGGTGTTCGGAAGAATGGTGTATTTACTCGGCGGAATCACCTCCAGCAAGTTCGGCTCATCGGGATTCTGTCCGAGATTACTGCGCCTCACGGCGACAGTGACGATTTCCGCGCCACTGGCCTCGATAGCTTCACGGGTTTCATCCATGTCCTTGTATTTACCGGTACCCACCAACAGGCGGGACTGGAATTCCTGGCCGGCGACGACCAACGGCGTGTCATTACGTGCTGTCATACTGCTTCCTGAACTGAGTTTAGAAAAGGCCTGAACCAGACCCCGGTGTGAGTAAAAGAGGAATTATAACGCCTGCACGAGCGGGACGTTAGCCACCCCCAACCGCGCGGACGACTTCGATACAATCCCCCGGCTGCAGGGCATGCTTTTCATAGGTCGAACGCGGCACGATTTCCAGGTTGACCTCCATGGCGATGCGCTGGCCGCCCAGCCCCATGGTCTCGACCAATTGGGCCGCGGTGCAGGCATCAGGCACCTGCCGCTGTTCTCCGTTGACAATAATTTCCATCCCTATAGCCTAACGACCTGTGGCCTGTAGCGTCAAATATCAGTAACATCTGGCTCTTATTCGCGTAGTTTCCGGGGTTTTCTACGAGCGAAATGGCTAAATTCAGCAATTTTATCCACGCCAATGTGGCCGGGACTCTGGACGGCCTGTTCCGCGAACGTGTCCGTCAGACCCCGGAGGCCATTGCCTACCGCCAATACGATCGCCAGCAACAAGAGTGGCAGGACCTCACCTGGAACCAGATGGCCGACGAAGTCAGCCGCTGGCAACAGGCCCTGACCCGGGAAGCATTACACGAGGGGGATCGGGTCGCGATACTGATGCGTAACTGCCCAAGCTGGGTGGCTTTTGAACAGGCCGCCTTGGGGCTGGGACTGGCTGTTGTTCCGCTCTACACCGATGACCGCCCCGATAACACCGCCTATATCCTCAACGATTCGGGTTGCAAACTGCTCCTGCTGGAGGACGAAAGACAATGGGAGGCTCTGGCAGAACATAAAGATGAATTGCCAGCAATCCAACGTTTCATCATTCATCTCAGTAAGCACACTGAATCGAGCCCACCGGATGATCGCGTAGTCACGGCCGAGTCCTGGCTTCCAAAGACGCCTGCGCTGTTACACGAGCGCGGTGGTGACCCCCAAAAGTTGGCCAGTATCGTCTATACCTCCGGGACAACCGGACGCCCCAAAGGGGTGATGTTGAGTCACTACAATATTCTTTCGATCTCCCAGGCCTCAATCGAAGCGCTGCTGGAAGACGAAGGACAGCACACCATGCTGTCATTCCTGCCACTGTCACATACGTTCGAACGCACCTGTGGTTATTACGTCGCCATGATGTGTAACATCACGGTTGCCTATGCCCGCTCCATTCAACAACTGGCGGAAGACCTGCAAGTCATTAAGCCCACTATCCTGGTTTCAGTACCCCGTATATTTGAACGGGTCTATGAACGCATTCATGCGCAATTGAAAAAACAATCCCTGGTTCATCGTATGTTGTTCAAACTGGCCATCTCGGTGGGTTGGCGGCGTTTCGAGGCCAGTCAGGGGCGCCGTCATCGCACACCTATTTTATTGCTATGGCCATTGTTGAATCGCCTGGTCGCCAGCAAGGTCCAGGCCAAACTGGGCGGTAAATTATATATTGCTGTTAGTGGGGGTGCCGCCCTGCCACCGCCTGTAGCACGTACTTTTATTGGTCTTGGACTGAATGTTATTCAAGGCTATGGCATGACTGAATCCAGTCCGGTTTTAACTGCGAACCGTATTAGTGAGAATCAGCCAAGCAGTGTAGGTAGAGCCCTTCCGGGGGTCGAACTGCGCATTGGTGATAACGATGAACTGTTAGCAAAGAGTCCGGGTGTAATGATGGGCTACTGGAACAATCATCGTGCGACCAGCGAAACGATCACCACCGACGGATGGCTCCATACGGGTGACAAGGTCACCATCAAAGACGACTACGTTTACATAACCGGCCGTATCAAGGACATCATGGTTATGTCGAATGGGGAAAAAATCCCGCCTGCGGCGATGGAAAACGCGATCGCACTGGAACCCCTGTTTGAACAAGCATTGCTTGTCGGTGAGGGTCGACCCTATTTAAGCGCCCTGGTGGTCTTAAACAGTGAGGAATGGTTTCCGTTGGCACGTCAACATAACCTCGACCCCTTTGAAGAAAAAAGTCTGGCAGACCGGCGTCTTCACAGCAGTCTATTGAAGAATATATCCGCAGCCCTGCATGACTTTCCCGGCTACGCCAAAGTGCGAAGGGTCACACCCTTATTGGAAGCCTGGACTATAGACAATGACTTATTAACTCCTACACTGAAAGTAAAACGAGCCAAAGTATTAACTCATCATAGTGGCTTGATCGAACAAATGTATGCCGACTAATCAGTACAGTTTTATAACCGAATGGTGACAGGCACTAATATCGAAGGAATAGAAATTGGGTGTGGTTCATCATGCAGAATATGGACAGAGGGATTAGACGCGATGAAACTTGAACTCGAGCCAATTGATGGCGAAAAAATCCTTACCGAGGAAGAGAAAGAGCGCCTGAAACGCAGAACGCGACCTATTCCCCCGGATGCCCTGGCCCAATTCAGTGATGATGATAAAAACAGGATAAAAACCTTCTTAACCAAGTTAATCGTGCTAACTGAGCATGTCGACCATGATATGCAACATGAAGAACAGTTTGATGATTTTGAAGAACATATATTAGCGCTGAACAAGTCGCGCCAGGCGATATTCGAAAATCCCACTCCTTCTTTGAAAAAATTCATCGACCTGCTCGAATTGTGTCCGAGCGAAGCATGGAAAGAATTTGAGGCGTTGATTGCTTTTCTTCGGGAAGAAGATCTTCGTCACTATCACGAAGCCGCACAAAAAACCGGTATCGAAGCCGCCGCTGACAATCCGTTTCTGATGCAGGCAGAGAACAATGTTGAGGCCGAGCACAAGGAACTCGAGATGAAGGCGCGCATCACACCGAAAGAACTCGAGATACTGATCAACCAATACACACTCGAAGATCTGGTAAAAAACCTGATAGACGCCCGCCGCATCTTATCCGGAGATTTCTGGGATGATGGTT
>CBDUOW010000175.1:0-4064 GCA_965368945.1 uncultured Gammaproteobacteria bacterium | reverse complement strand
GAATCGTGGCGATGACTTATCGCAGTGAAGAAAGCTTAGAGAGTTCAAAGCGGCGCTGAATCACCCTTGACGGGGGAAAAACGGGGTAGTTTTCAGGATTGACCTGTTGTGACTGCTAACCCAGGAAGGTGTATCAAGCGTTTCATCATCGGATTCTCTATCAGCGAAAACATTGCCGGATTCGGCCAACAGTGAATTACTGAAACCTTGAGCTGTCCGCTCATTTGATGCCAACCGGCTCTCAATTGCGTCAAATATGTTGGTTCGGTGGTAAGCGCCCAAAGTTAGAATTTGATGGCTGCAACCTGGAGCAGGTTGAGAAGGATTTCTCTGGGTTAGAGTTGACCCCGGATCGGCAGGAGCTTCATTAACTCGACGCTGAACTGTCGCCAGAAACCCGTATCCGGTTCGCTGTAGAGGAAGACAGGTTCAGCACTGGAGCGATCGATCCATTTCAACTCACCATCTTCATCGAGAACAACTTCATAGGTAACCTCATTCAGTATCTTATTAATTTGATCGTCGACCGCCTTCCCCAACGGCGCGGACTTGATAATGACACCTAACTCCGTGTTGATATACGCTGAGCGTGGGTCCCAGTTGAAGGAACCGAGAAAGAATTCCTCTCGATCCACCAGAAAGGCCTTGGTATGCAAGGTCGCGAGGGAGGCCCCTGCCCCGCCGCGGTCCACACCCGATGGTGGAGCCAACGACTTGTACTCGTAAATCTTCACGCCCAGTTCAAGTAGCGGTTTACGTGAAGGCGCGTAGCCTGCATGTACGATGGCATGGTTGTTGGCGGCCAGTGAATTGGTAATCACCGTTACCTGTACACCACGTTCTTGCAACTCGCCCAATAACTTGATCCCAGTCTTTCGAGGCACGAAGTAAGGAGAAATTATAATCAGCTCGCGTTCCGCACCTCGAACTGATTCTCGCAATGGAGTAAGAATGGTGGCGCTCTGCTCGGCCTTGTCCTTGATCGCCTTGTCCGGCGAGTCGTACGCCAACACATGGGGC
This sequence comes from uncultured Gammaproteobacteria bacterium, assembly GCA_965368945.1. GTDB lineage: Bacteria > Pseudomonadota > Gammaproteobacteria > UBA6429 > Thiohalophilaceae > JAHEIJ01. Next base: position 3,044 of record CBDUOW010000175.1, on the reverse strand, counting down.
GCCCAGTAGATTTCCCGCTCGCCCTTGCCCGTGTAGCGTTTAATATCCGCCTTGAGCGCTTCGGCATAAGGTGTGGCCAGCACGGCCTGGAAATTGGCTTCCAGTCGCGCGCGTAATTTATCCAATTCTGCGGCGGGATCGTCAGGCATTTTGGCGAAGGCCGGCACGGGGAGCGCCGCGTAACTGTTCCAGTAGAGGTCGAACATTTGCGACACATCGTTCACGACCGGACCCACCGCCAGCACGTCGGCATCGGCGAAGTTCACATCATGACGCGCCGCAAAGTACTCGGCCGCGATATTACGTCCCCCTATCAGGGTGATTTGGTTATCCGCGGTAAAGGATTTGTTATGCATGCGGCGATTCACGCGACCAATGTCAAAGGCATCGGCAAACCTACTGCTGCGCCCCGAGAAGGGATTAAATATACGCACTTCAAAATTCGGGTGGGAATCCAGGGCCGCCATGCCAACGTCATAACCCTGGGTTTGAATGTCATCGAGCAAAAGTCGTACCCGTACACCCCGGTCCGCGGCCAATAACAGACTGCGAATATACAAACCACCGATGACATCGTTGGTAATCAGATAGTACTGGGTGTCAATACTGCGCTCGGCCCGGGCCGCCATCACGAGTCGGGCCGCCAGGGCATCGATACCGTCTACGAGCAAATGGAATCCGGATTGCCCAGGGTGCTCGGCAGTCAGCGGGGCAAGCGTTCTTCCAAGATATGTATCGTCCGTATCTTCAATGGTATGGGTCGCCGTTTTGGGGTGGTCGAAATCCACCGTGGCACATCCCGCCAGGAAGACGAATACCAACAAAACTAAGGAACGCAACATAGCGAATTACAACCTCCTGTGTGTTTTACCTTAACAAAATAGTTCAGGTAATGCAGGAGTCTGTCTCCCACTTCGCGCTGAGAATCGGGGCGGTACCGTCCGCAAGCACACGGCCATGTCGATGGACAGCGGGTAGTGTCGGGTCTTCCTCGTTGCCCTGCTGTTCCCGATTCCACGAATTGTTGTCACTCTTATCGCCAGACGAACTTGACGCCCGCCTCGAGGTTCCAGTCGTAGGGCTTGTCCGACCCAATCCCGAATCCCGGCCGCACCCAGCCGCTGATCCCAACGCTCGGCGCGATCATAAAGCCCCACTCGGTCTCAACCAGCCCCGGTGTTGTGTCGTTTTCGTGGTCGATGATGACCTGGGGATCCACAATCAACCAGTTCTTACCGCTCGCCAGCGGCCACACGAAGTACAGGTCGAGCTGGCTGCGGCTGATGTCCGCCCGATCGTCCGCACCAGCGACGTCGAACACATACTGGTAGGCTGGTGCAAATAGGCTCTTCCCTCCGAGAAGGCCGGGGAACACGCCGATCAGTGTGGGTCCGAGTGACGTCTTGCCAGAACCCAGGGCGTCGTTGCTTGCAGTGTCGAAGAAAACCTCGAGGCCGGCGGCAATGATAGTTTTGTTGCCAACATACGGCAGGTACAGAAGTCGCGCGTCGAAGTCGCCGATTCCCGAGACGTCGAAGTTGCCGGGAACGGGTGTGTCGATACTGAGGTTCGAGGTACGTGCGCGGAAGCGTGCGCCCCACCGGCTGCCCATGTCGTAGAACGGGTTACCGGCTCCAACTCCTTTGAGATTCGCGACGTCGCGGCCGAACGGCCACCTGAACTCGACGGTATTTGTGACCAAGGAGTTGTCTCCGTCCGGAAGGCTCGCCATCTCAGTGAACAGCCGGAAGTCATAGGTGAAGTTGACCGGGTTGGTGCCGGTGTTGTCCTGCTGCGCTTGTATCGGGCCTGCCGCAGCTGTGGCTACCAGCGCAACCAGTGCGACTATGCCATATGATTTCGCGTTCATTGCTCGTTCCCTTTGGCTACTGGTACAAACCAACTTTTGTTTCGCCACACATTGAATCAATGCAGTGTCATCGTAACTTCCTCAATATTTCATTTGTATTGAGGCAAGAATAGAGAAACCAGAGTGTCACGAAATCACCCATGATGGGTGAAAAACGGGGCAGGTGTGCGGCCTGGTGAGCTTGATGTAACAGGAGAAAAACTTATGCGTGCAAGATGACTTTATAAAACCCCTGTGTCATCAGAATCGCTCGATGATGACAGCTCATCACCGAGATACTGGACAGACAGCAACGGCAGATGCAGTTCATGAAGCGTGTTCAGGATACCGGACAGCTCGGCTTGATCGCTGACGCGGCCCTGCAATACCGTCACTGCCTTGTTCTCTAGCGCTGAAGGCGGCAGTACCTGCATTGCGCCGATACGTTCGGACCAGTTGCGGAGTAACTGACCCTGCACCGCTATTCGATAATATCCCGGTGCGGAGAATTCATATCTATCCATGATGTGATGTCAGCTCGTTTATCATGTTGTCCTGAAGTAGGCCTTACTGGAAGGAACCGCCAGTCCGTATAATTATGATGTTGACACGATAAAACGCATCCCCCTAGACGGGGGAATAAAGAGGTAATCGAGGTTTATTTCGTAGTGGTGCGCACGCTACGGCTCTATGCCGGCCGCGTCGACTCCAGGATTTCGGTGGCCCTGGCCGCAGCCTCGCGACGATTGCTGACATCGAGTTTTTGATACAGGTGTTTCAGATGGGTTTTCACTGTTTCCGGAGAAACGCACAGGCGGGAAGCAATCTCCTTGTTCTGCAGTCGTTGGACCAATAATTCCAGGATATCGAACTCCCGCCTGGTCAGGGGCTCTTGACCCCAGGTTTCGCCAGCTGCACCCGATGTGTGCGTTCCGGCTGCAACACCCTGCGTTCGTGCCAGCATCGCAACAAATGTTTCACGCACGCGGCGAAGGAAATCAGTGCTGCCTTTTTGTTCCTCGAGGCGTTCGAGCAGTTCCTTCATGGGTCGACCTAACTCAACGAACGGACGAATCCATCCTCCCGGTTCCGCCATGACTACCGCCTCTTCCAGGGATTTCAGGGCAGCGTCGCTATGGCCTTGTTTTTCGAACAGCAAAGACTGTAGGACGGTGACCTCGATCGTCTGGCAGGT
>CBDUOW010000174.1:0-4086 GCA_965368945.1 uncultured Gammaproteobacteria bacterium | reverse complement strand
AGGAGTCCGTAACGCGGTTAGCTATGAAATTCCGTGCGCTTTTCCCTTTTCTAAACTGGTTTCGATTAGTAAATAAAGACACTCTCAAGGCCGATTTTCTTGCCGGTATTACCGGGGCAATCATCGTATTACCACAAGGCGTGGCATTTGCGACGATCGCAGGCCTGCCACCGGAGTATGGCCTGTATACCGCCATGGTCACACCCATCATTGCCGCCTTGTTTGGTTCCTCCTATCACCTCATCTCCGGACCGACTACCGCGATTTCCATCGTTGTTTTTTCAACTATCAGCCATCATGCGGAACCGGGGACAGCGGAATTTATTTCACTAGTCTTAACGCTAACCTTCCTTGCCGGCATATACCAACTGGCATTCGGACTGGCACGCCTTGGCAAGCTGGTTAATTTTGTTTCGCATACGGTGGTCATCGGCTTTACCGCAGGCGCAGCGATTTTGATCGCGACCAGCCAAATGAAAAGCATTCTTGATGTATATGTTCCCAGGGGGGAATCATTTTTTCATACCTGGGTTGATCTCTGGAATGAAGCTAATGAAATTAATATTTATGCAGTAATAATTGCTGTTAGCACCTTAATATCTGCGATTTTGATTAAGCGTTATGCCCCGAAAATTCCCAATCTTTTGATAGGCCTGGTTGCAGGTAGTCTCGTTGCGCTCGGGTTCAGTTCGCCGGAACACGGCATCAAACTGGTTGGTGCGATTCCGGCCCATTTACCGCCATTATCCAGCCCCGATTTTTCCTTCGCCGCAATCAAGCGGCTTGCGCCGGAAGCCTTTGCGGTCGCCCTGCTAGGATTGATTGAGGCGGTGTCTATCAGTCGTGCGATTGCCACCAAGTCCAATCAACGCATCAATGCCAACCAGGAATTTGTTGGACAGGGTCTCTCCAATATTGTGGGCAGTTTTTTCTCAAGCTATGCCGGCTCGGGTTCCTTTACCCGCTCCGGAGTAAATTATGCTTCAGGCGCGAAAACACCCATGTCGGCCATCTTTGCCGCCATCCTGCTAATGATCATTATTCTGTTGATCGCCCCGCTGACAGCGTACTTACCGGTGGCGGCCATGGGTGGTGTGATTCTTATCGTTGCGTATAACCTGGTTGATTTCCACCATATCAAGGACATAATCAAGAACAGCCGTTCTGAAACTGCCATTCTGCTTACGACTTTCTTTGCCACTCTCTTCCTGGAATTGGAATTTGCGATCTACTTGGGCGTTCTGTTGTCACTGGTCATTTTCCTGAACCGCACCTCCACCCCGGAAATCGTGTCGCTGGCGATCGATCTTGACCCGAAAACCGGAAAACGTAAATTAATCAATATTCAGTCAAAACCGGTCAATCAGTGCCCCCAGCTCAAAATCCTGCGGATTGATATGGCGGTTTACTTTGGTTCACTAAACTACATTGAAAATCGTCTCCATCACCTGATTGAAAGCGAAAATATCAAACATATTTTGATTGTTGGCACCGGCATTAATTTTATTGATCTGAGTGGCGCAGAAATGCTGGTCTCCGTTTCCAACCAGCTCAAGAAACTTGGCGGCGGCCTTTACTTCGCCGATCTAAAATCACAGGTCTATGAAACTGCCAGCAAGAGTTATTTCGTCGCCAGGATTGGTAACGCCAATTTCTTTGACTCGAAAAAAGAAGCCATTAGACACATTTATAAAAAACTCGACAAGGATATTTGTGCCGGTTGCACTGCGCGTGTATTCAATGAGTGCAATTAAATATCTGCATGCCGTTTCTGAATTCAGAGTTAATTTCGTCTAGAATTTAGTAAATGCAAAACTGCAAGGAATTGAAGCATGACACACTGTTGTTCGATCAGTAACAGTCCACCGCCCAGAGCCGCCTGCCCTGCGAATGGACAGTTTTACCCGCAAGTAGGTCTTCGAACTGTACTTCATCATGTCACGAAACCCTGGCAGCACGAACTTACATCACAAGCCTACTATTTCTGTGATGATCCGGATTGTAATGTAGTTTACTTCGGTGACGATCATCAACTCTTTCGACATGATGATCTCCGCCTGACAGTTGGTCAGAAGTCCCGTTCCCCTGACAAACACATCTGCTATTGCTTTGATATTCGAATGACTGATCTGCAAGTCGGGGATAACCATGAAAAATTAAAAGCATTTGTCATCGGACAAACCAGGGACTCAACCTGCGACTGTGAAATACGTAACCCGTCAGGCCGCTGTTGTTTAAAAGACTTTCCAGGAAATACAAACCAATAAACTTTAATCGTTACATGGTGGAGGCGCATTAACATGGACGTAATAACCAGATCACATGGAAAGTGCTTTATAAATTGCCGCGCGCGTAATATTTTTTCTGCACTGGTGGCAATGTTACTCATATTCGGCTGTTCAGATAATTTCAGTTCATCGGTGGGTAAATTTACTAACCAGGTGGGCGGCCTGTTCGCAATCAAAAAGCTGGTGGATCAACAATTAACCGAGGGCGAAAGTGGTATCCATATCCAGAACGGCAGAACAATAACCATATCCCTGGTGAATACGGCTTATAATGAGGATACATTTGAGAATCGCAAGTCACTTGCAATAAAGACTGCGCAGCTCGTTTCTGATCATATTAATGACAAACCGGAGTATAAGTCGGTACAAAATATTGTTATTACCTATGTCCATCACAAAAAGAAATTTTTAATCGTAGACTTTACCCAAACGTTTGACATTTTTTCGTTTGAAGTATCAGAATTAAAGCAGGACTCTTCCACCCAAGGTGTCAAAATCTAGAACGGGTTTTACTTGATTAATCGAGGTCTTTAATTGGTTGCAACATTCCGAATACGTTGCAATGACTCGTCGATTGCCTCATCCAGAAAACCACCATAGAAATCCCGCGTGGTAATCCCGATCAAACGTTCCGCCAGTTCATTGCCCCGCGAATCAAGAAAGACCACGGTGGGAGCAAAGCCTGCCTTATAACGCTGGGTCAGTTCGTTGCTACTGATTAACTGACCATTGAAATCCCGTAACTGAGTATAACTGTCGGAATACAGCTCAAGCATGATCACGCGATCATCATAATCCCCGCTGCGCAACATCGGCTTGAGGAATTCCTCACGCACCACATCGCAGTACGGACATCCCTGGATTGAAAACATAATCAGGATGGGAAGCTTGCGTCCACGCGCTTCCTGACCCACCGCCTGCAGATCGGTTACTTCACGCACTTTCACATAGGGGAGTATTTCGGCCTGCACCGTTGTCACGGCAAGCAAGCACAGGGCTGCACCCATCAGCCTGAGCTGAGATATCTGGTTCTTCATGGGTATCAGTTCAATCGACGATTTCGTGTATCATACCTTCAATAAACCTGCATAATCCTGAAAAGTTCAACTGAGTACGCTTGTTTGGAACCTGCTCATGACCGACACCCTGCGCATCGCTACCCGTAAAAGCCAGCTTGCCCTGTGGCAGGCCGAATATGTCCGTGACGTCCTGCTGCAATATCACCCGGACCTGAACGTGGAACTGGTCAAAATGACTACGGAAGGCGACAGAATCCTTGATACCCCCCTGGCCAAGGTAGGGGGCAAGGGCCTGTTCGTGAAGGAACTGGAAAACGGCCTGCTAAACGGGGATGCCGACATTGCCGTGCACTCCATGAAGGACGTCCCGGTGGCACTACCGGAGGGCCTGCACCTGTCGGTCATCTGCCCGCGTGAGGACCCACGCGATGCCTTCGTCTCCAACGAATACAGCCTGTTCGAGGACCTCCCCAAAGGCGCCCGGCTGGGCACCTCCAGCCTGCGCCGCCAGTGTCAGCTCGCCGCCCAGCGCCCTGACCTGAATATTATCGACCTGCGCGGCAATGTGAATACTCGCTTACAAAAGCTGGACGATGGCGACTACGACGCTATTATTCTCGCTGCTGCCGGTCTGAAACGTCTGGGGATGGAAGACCGAATCACCGAATGCCTCTCTCCCGAGATCAGCCTGCCAGCCATTGGCCAGGGCGCGGTCGGCATTGAGTGTCGCCGGGATGACGACTGGGTCAATGAGCTACTGGCGCCGCTGAATGATCGCG
>CBDUOW010000173.1:0-4093 GCA_965368945.1 uncultured Gammaproteobacteria bacterium | reverse complement strand
TTTGATACCCGGCGGCGCCTTTAACCACGGAACACCTCCCGCCCCCATTTTGTACCCCAAATCATAGAGCTTGTTCATATATACCGGATCAAACGGCTCCTTCGACTCAACGTCAAAATCATCCGGAATATAAACCAGCCTGTAATCGAAACCGTATTGCAGGGCGCCCGTATACTCACGGTAAAAATCGTAGATGCCCTGCGTACGGATTAATGAGTCGAATGAGCGACTCGCGATGGCTGGGAGCTTTCTGTTGACGGCCTCCCATTTCGGTTCGAGTTTCGAGTTACGGATAATATAGGCCGTGGCTCCCTTTGTCTTGAGCTTGCGTAAAAATTCCTCATTGTCCACGCCAAACGAAAACAAAAATGACTGGCGGGTGACACCACCGTCGACATGCATCTCTTCATAGCGTTGCCCGTTGGCCTCCACTTCTATCATCACCGGCGGGAAACCCACCGGGACCGACGCCGAGGCCAGCATGGCATCGTGTACCAAATCCAGGGCGCCGGGTGCACCACTGGCCGCAATTTTGCCAATGTTCCAGACCACGGGGCGCATTGCATCGAGATTGGTGGAAGAAATATAAAGCATCCGTCCCTTGCGGTACTCTGCGGCGATCGCCTGCATTACGGTTTTGTCGATATATTTCGCAATCAGCGCCCGCAGCGGTGCCGAATCCGCGGCCGAATCGTTCCTGATCGTATCCATCGCGCCCCGAATTGTGACCATGTCCCTGGTCGAGTACTGGGTATACACTTCCTTGAGCTTGGCGTCATACGCCGGCCCCAGAAATACGAAAGGGGCACACAAGGCGCCCGTGCTGATGCCCGTTACCACGCTGAACTTTGGCCGCGTCCCGGCAGCAGTCCAGCCGTTAACCAGTCCGGCGGTGAAGGCACCTTTGCTACCACCACCTGAAATGGCGAGCGCGGTGAACGACTGCCGGTAGAGTGCCGGGAAACGTTCACGCAGCTGCGCCGATGACGCATTTTGAACCATCTCGGCAAACGGTGGTGCCTCGTCGCCCCAGTAACGCGCATCGGGAATACCCGGTATTTGTGCCTGTGGATAAAGTTCCTGTGGCAATGGATTATTTCGCGGTGGTGCCGTGGCACATCCCTGGACTAACAGGACTACGTATGCCAACAGAAGCAAGATTGAAATTCTAGCCATGCCTGGTACTTGCCGGCCAAGCTGCCATTTTTCGGCTGAAGATTTGATTATGCATCCGGGCGTGCTGCTTTGCATGACCGGAACATGCTTATGTGCCAACATAATTTGCGTCTCCTTATATTTGTACTCCCCACGCAAAGATTGCCACGCTAATATCGCAATATGTTGCTGACCTATACGATTTGTTCGGTATTTTTGACCCTTAATCCAGCCCTGCGCATAAATTCATCCAGGGTATTGTGTTCATCGAAAATCTGCGCCACCTTGAAAGCGAGTGGATCTACCTCAAGTGTAATCGGTTCCGGCAGGGGCAGTTTTGCTTGTCCCTCATCAACAGAGACAAGTATGAATCTATCAATTAATCCACCATCATAGGAAAGATCATACCAATAGCTGCTTGCGGTTTGGCCCGGATGCATGGTTGCCCATGGTGCATTGAAGTCTTTATCATGTATACCGGCATCATCCCATCGAACCCTGATGCGCAAACGAGGATCTTCTTTCAAAAAGGCTTCTTCTGCCCAATTTGTTTTTATCCTCTTCCAGTCCGATTTCGCATTTGATGTTGTTATAAAATCCAGAATCTCATCATAATTCATCTGCCCGACTGGCTTTCTATCTGACACTATGAATCGAGCTATAGCAGGGCTTGTAAATAAAAGTGTGCTAATTGAACCCAGGATATAGACTATGGGCTCTACATCTGTGCCAGATACCCAAATTACGCCAAAAAACAAGGCGAGAGCAAAGAAAACAAGCGCAGTTTCCCGTACCGAGTGAGGATTTTCCTTGACCCACATCGCGATCTTAATGGTGGTTTTATGTTTTCTAACGCCGTCTATGCTCATGGTTTATTACACATAACGATTGAACTAAGAGGCCAATCTAAATGTATTCTAAAGACCGATCGTATCTGACCTTTTTGATTTCTGAAAACAACACTATCAAGTGTTCTGGCCCTTTTTCACTTCCTTTTCACCCTTGGCGTGTTCAGCCTTTTCGGCACGTGCGGCGATCTCGCGCACCATGCCGTTGAAAACGATGAAATGCGACGGCGTAAACGCATACCAATACAGAAGCCCCCATACCCCTGCCGGATGCCAATACGCGGTCACGTCGATACGGGTGTGGGTTTCATCAACCGGCTTGATCTCAAATTCGAGCACTGCAGCGCCCGGCGATTTCATGCCAAAAGCCAACGACAGACGCCGTGGTGGCTGCACTTCGATTACGCGCCAGTAGTCAATGGTATCACCCACTCGCAACTCGGTCGGATGACGACGACCGCGATTACGGCCCGGGCCGCCTATAGCCCAGTCAATGGTCTCGCGGAGCGTCCACAACGCATTGGCAAAGAAATAGCGATTATCCCCTCCGATTGACGTCACTGTTTGCCATACCGCTTCCGGTGATGCCTTGGCAACATAAAACGCCCCGTCACGCTTGGCATAGTAAGCATAGTCAGGGTTGTAGTCACGATACATGAGTGCTCCCTCGGTCCAACGTGCTGCCACCGCATTGCGCTGCTCGGTTTCAAACACAGCCGCGACCGCCTCACGATACGTTAACAATCGTTGTGGTACCAGTGCACGAATGGCACTGTCATCAGCTTCGATATGAAGTTTCAGCCCCTCGATCAAGGCGCGTGCGGTACTGGTTGGCACAGCGGTAATCAGTCGCAGCCAATAGGCGGACAGGCCCGGTGACAGTACCGGCACAGCAATGATCCACGGATGTTTGCCAACATGCTCACCATATTGGCGCAACAGATCTTCGTAGCTAAGCTCTTCCGGACCGGCCACGTCGTAAACCTTCCCGGCTGCCTCTTCATGTTGGGCGACGCCGATCAAATACTCGAGCAAATTATCGAGCGCGATCGGCGGTGATGTTGACCGTACCCAACGCGGGGTAACCATCAAGGGCAAATGATTGACCAGGTCGCGAATGATCTCGAACGAGGCACAACCGGGACCCACGATGATCCCGGCGCGAATCTCGGTCACCGGCACCGATCCGGCACGGAACCGATCACCGGTTAAACGACGTGAAAGCAAATGCTTGGAATCGGCACCACGCGGAATGAGTCCGCCCAGATAAATTATGCGTTTAACCCCGGCACGCGCAGCGGCCTCGGCAAAATTGTCGGCCCCCGCACGCTCGATTGCCTCGAAGTCGTCACCCGCGCGCATGCAATGCACCAGGTAATAGGCAATATCGATATCCTGTAATGCGGCGTCGAGCGTCTCGGGCTTGAGTACATCGGCTGCAGCCAGCTCCACACCCGGCCAGCCACGCGCCGCCAACACCTCACGGCTACGTGCCACAGCGCGCACGTGCATGCCATGCTCGACCAGCCGTGGCACCAGGTTCGTCCCGATGTAACCGCTTGCACCGACAACAGCGACACGCGGAGTGGTGGGCGGTAAGGAAGGGCTACTCATCTTTGAATAATAGAGGAAAAGGGGTCGGTGACAAACGATAATGATTCGTTTTTTTATCACCGACCCCTTTTATCAGGATCTTATTTTCCAGGTTGGAGCTTGTTCAAGATAAAATACAACGGACAAAAACCTGAAAACGCGCTTTGAATCAACACCAGTCCCAAGACTGCGGGCACAAGCAACCAGAGTGGATTGCCGTAATAGCCCAGTGCGACAAAGACAAAAATCACCAGACCGACAATACCATCATGAATTCTGCGATTATCCATAGTGAAACCTCCTTTTTCAGTTACAGGGAAACCGTGATGTCTCCCTGTTTTTCAGAGTACATTATTTACTACTCAACTTCATCTTACGTTCTTTAGTAAACTCCCACCATTTTTTAGGTGGCCCACCTTTCATGTAACATACAGCCGAAAGAAATACATCAATAACACATGGATCAACCCGCTTATGTGTAACACTGCAAAGATCGC
>CBDUOW010000172.1:0-4139 GCA_965368945.1 uncultured Gammaproteobacteria bacterium | reverse complement strand
GATCCCACCTTCGATTGTTCCGACATCATCGGTAAGGTGTTCGACGATCGAAACCATAACGGTTACCAGGATGAGGGTGAACTCGGACTCGGCGGTGTGCGACTCGCAACGGCGCAGGGTTTGTTAGTCACCACGGATGAACACGGCCGTTTCCATGTCACTTGTGCCGTGGTCCCCGATGAGCAACGCGGCAGCAACTTCATCCTCAAACTTGATGATCGCACCTTGCCCAGCGGTTATCGCATTACCACGGAAAACCCGCGAGTGCAGCGCGTGACCCGCGGTAAGATGGCGCGCTTTAATTTTGGCGCCGCGATACATCATGTTGTTGCACTGAGTGTGGCCGATGGTGTGTTCAAACCGGATTCAACCGAGATACGCCAGCAGTGGTTGCCGCGTCTGGGTCTGCTTATCGAGGAATTGCGCAAGCAACCTTCGAGATTACGCCTGACCTATATGGCGGATGTGGAATCCGCCGGTCTGGTTGATGATCGCATTACTAAACTGAAAAATATTATCCTGGCTGACTGGAAGGAAGTTAGTGATACTGAACTGACCATTGAGACCGAAATTTTCTGGCGGCATGGTGGTCCGGTCGACAAAAATTCAGGACTGTCAGGTTTTGGCTCAGCTGGATCCAGTCACAGCAATGTCGGTGAAGACACTGAAAAACTGTTACCGCATGGTTACACCTATACCCCATGGATGCAGGATCCTGCACAATTCATAACCGAAACACCCGAAACTGAAACCGAGCAGGTTGCAGAAAAGAAATACACCACCAAAAAGCTGACGAATGTGGTTCCGGCGATTCCATTCAGTTCCGGCAAGGCGGAGATCCCGGACGAGTTTATCGATAAGCTGCGGAGTGTGATGGAAAGCATGCGCGATCGGGAAAATGTCCGGCTGCACTTCATCGGTCATACCGACAATGCCCGGTTGAGCGGCGAGTTACAAAAACAATACGTGGACAACTTCGGGCTTTCAAAAGAACGCGCGGGCACCACCGCGGAATTCTTCCAACGCGCCCTGGTATTACCGCCGGAAGCCATTTCCTATGAAGGTATGGGTGAGTCCAGACCGATTGCCAGCAACCGAACTGAGTCAGGTAAGGCGCGCAACCGTCGGGTGGAAGTCGAAGTCTGGTATGACGAAGTCAGCGAAGAACTGGTGGAACGCGAAGTCGAGGTTGATCAGGAGATCAAACGCGTCATGGTCTGCCGGGTCGAAACCATGTGTAAGCTGAGTTATAAGCAAGGACATTCACGTCGCACCAGGCTGAAGAACCTGGTACCGCCTTTCCATTTCGATGAAGGGGTATCTGTAATACCGGCGCAATACCTGCAGCAACTCAGGCAGGCACTGCGCAATCTGGACGGTAAAGACAATGTGCAAATGCGCTTCATTGGTTATACCGACAACATGCCACTCAGTGATCGGGATGCGCGTATCTACGGTGATCATACCGGCTTGTCGAAAGCCAATGCGCGACGCGTCGCCACCACGGTGCAGGAAGCCCTGGGTCTGCCAAACAGGGCCGTGGCCAGTACCGGTAAGGGTTCAGGGTATCCGCTGGCGTCCAATAATTCCGAGAAAGGCCGCGTGCTTAATCGTCGCATCGAAGTGGAGTTCTGGCACGATGATCAACTGGAAGATCTGCCTGAAGAAGCCCAGATTTGTCCGGAAGCCGCTGCGGCTGAAACGGTGGAACGGATATACAATCCGCCGGAAGGCGACATCAAGCCGATCTTCTTCGAGAACGGACAGCCGGTGATACCCATGGGCTATACCAGGCATCTTGAACGTGCGATGGCAGACCTCAGCGACAAGGGGAATGTCCGTCTGCGGTTTATCGGTTACACCGGTAACAAACGCCTGAATCGTCGCACCGCCATGGTCTATGGCGATGATATCGGTCTCTCCACCGCACGCGCCCGGCGCGCGATGGAGGCGATCAAGGCGGATATGAACCTGTCAGAGAAACAGGCCGAGTTCGAAGGCCGCGGTTACGTACAGTCCCATGACGTCGTTAATACCGGCTTCATCGAACTCGACCAGTCAAAGGTTGAAGTACAGGTTGTCTATGACGAACTTGCCATTCTGGATGAGAATGAAGGGGTGGCCATTAAACGCATTACCCGTGACGTGGAGACTCAGGATCCCTATGCGTTGAATCTCATGCGTATCGTTGTTGACGGTCAGCCTGTCAACGATCCGAACAAAGGCACCGCCGATGTCCAGCGGTGTACCGACGTCGCCCTGGATAAGGCACAAGTGAACTTCAAGTTTGACAATCTGCAGGTCAAGCCCCGCCTGAACGTGACCGCCTGGCCGAATGTCATCAGCTTCGCGGACAGCATGGATACCGAGTTCATAGAGAACCTGACGCACTTCAAACTTTATACGAACTATCCAGCCTTTATTACCAAGGCCGAAGTGCGCTTGTTTAATGCCGAACAGTCCACGCGCGATACGCCCATCGCTGTCGTGCCGTTGAGTGAGGCGGGTGGTGCACAGTGGCAGGTCGATCTGGAGTCATATTCAACGCCGCGCACCGAGGTCAAGTACATATTACGCGTCTACGACAAGCACGGTAACTTTGATGAGACCACGGAACAGACATTATGGATCGTTGATAAACTGGAAGCGGATAACAGTATACGAGACCCGCAGAAAGAGTTGTTGGTGGGTTACGGAGAGAATCGTCTGGGCCTCAACAATATTCCGTTGAATGGTGGCGCGGTGAGTGTCTATGGCAAGGATGTGCCTGAAGACCACAATGTCTGGTTTGCAGGGCATGCCTTGCCGGTGGCTGAAAGTGGCGAGTTCGGTGGCGAGTATATCCTGCCTTCCGGTCTGCATACCGTGGAGGTCGGCATTACCGATGACGCTGGCCATGGCAATGTCTACCAGCGCGATCTGGAGATGGAAAAGAGTGACTGGTTCTATGTCGGTATTGCTGATTTGACGGTTGCCCGTGACAGCACCAATGGCCCGGCGGCGGAAGTAACCGGCGACGATCAGCATTTCAACGATGATTTCGCCGTGGACGGGCGACTGGCCTTCTATGCCAAGGGTCAGTTTGAAAACGAGTCAGTTTTCACAGCCAGCGCTGATACCCGTGAAGGTCCGGTGGATGAGCTGTTCTCCAACTACATGGACAAGACACCGCAGGCCCTGTTCCGCCGTCTCGATTCGGATTATTACTATCCCACCTTCGGTGATGACAGCACCCTGGAAGAGGATGCACCGACCTCCGGCAAGTTCTACCTGAAATGGCAAAAAGACAAGAACTATGGTTTGTGGGGCAATTTTGAAATTGCCTATCTGGATAACAGTCTGGCGCATGTCGACCGCGGCCTCTATGGCGGCAATTTAAACTATGAGGGCGATGCGACCACCTCATTTGGTGAGAAGCGATTTGTTGCCAATGTATTCGCGGCTGAACCGGGTACCGTGGCGGGACGTGATGAATTCCTCGGCACCGGTGGCTCGTTGTACTACATGCGTCGCCAGGACATTCTAATCGGTTCTGATCGCATGCGCATAGAAGTGCGTGATGCGGTATCCGGCCTGGTAATGAGTGTGAAAAATCTGACACCCAGCCTGGATTACGACATTGACTATATCCAGGGACGGATCATGCTCAGACAACCCCTGTCGGCCACCGCGACATCCGATATGTTGGTAAATAGTCAGGATTTTGGCGGCAACCGTGTCTACCTGGTGGCAAATTATGAATACACCCCGGGCTTTGAAGAGCTGGAAGACATCGTTACCGGTGGTCGGGCACATTACTGGTTCGGCGATTATTTGAAACTGGGCGTGACCCTGGAAGATCAGGAAGTCACGGACATTGAGACCAGCCTCACTGCCTACGATGTGACCTTGAGGAAAAATGCCGGCACCTGGTTGAAACTGGAAAAATCAACAAGCCAGGGTCCGGTATCGTCAACCTTGTTGTCCAATGACGGCGGTTTTGAGTTTGACAGAATTGGATTGCCGCCGGGTAGCGAAGTTGAGGCCGAGGGTCAGCGGCTGGATGCCAGTATACGGTTTGAAGATATTATTGACGGCATGAACGGTAAATTCACCTTCTACAATCAGCAACTGGAAGCCGGATATTCCGCACCGGGATT
>CBDUOW010000171.1:0-4141 GCA_965368945.1 uncultured Gammaproteobacteria bacterium | reverse complement strand
TATTGAATCCGCCGGCATGAACTGGGGTGTTGTCACCAACAAACCTGCCTGGCTAACCGATCCTCTGCTCGATGCATTGCAACTGTCTCAGCGTGCCGTCAGCATCGTCAGCGGTGACACCCTGGCGGAGCGTAAACCGCACCCGTCACCGCTACTCTATGCCTGTGAACAGGCTGGCAGCCAGGGTTTTGAATGCGTCTATGTGGGTGATGCAGAACGTGATATCGTGGCCGGACATAAGGCCGGCATGCAAACCATCGTCGCGCTGTTTGGTTATATCGGTACAGAAGATCGGCCGGACACCTGGGGAGCGGATGTCCTGCTGGAGTCACCACAAGAGATCAGGGAGTGGTTACAGCTCAATTAAGCCTATGAAAGAAATTCTAGCCAATCCAGAATTTGTTAGCCTGCTTGTGGCAGCTATGCTGATCGGCGCACTCGTTGCGTATCTGCTGCTGCAACGCCGTATCAGTAAACTGCGTGACGAAAATACCCAACTCAATACCACCCTGGAACTGGAACGCCGTAACCATGTTGAAAAACTGGAAACCCTGGAAAGAGCCCGTGGACAACTGGCCGACACCTTCAGCGCCCTTTCCAGCCAGGCATTGAAACACAATAGTGAGGAGTTTCTGAAACTGGCACAGGAAAATCTTAAGCACTATCAAACCCAGGCTAGCAGTGAACTGGAAAAGAAAGAAAAAGCCATTGAGCATCTGGTCGGCCCCATCCGTGAGGCACTGGAAAAGACCGAACGCCAGATACAGGGCATGGAAAAGGAACGAAAGGAGGCTTACGGCGCCTTGCACCAGCACCTGGAAACCATGACCGAAACCCAGGCCAATTTGCAGTCTGAAACCCGTAACCTGGTGCAGGCCTTACGCCGTCCAGAAGTACGTGGCCAGTGGGGTGAAATGACCTTAAAGCGTCTGGCGGAACTGGCTGGCATGGTCGAGCACTGTGATTTCTATGAGCAGGAAAGCGTCCAGACCAGCGATGGCCGCCAGCGCCCCGATATGATTGTTCGATTGCCCGGTGGGCGTGAAATAGTCGTGGATGTTAAAACACCACTGGATGCTTATCTCAACGCCGTTGAAGCTGATGACGAAACAAAACGTCAACAGGCCCTGGTCCGCCATGCGCGTAATGTACGCCAGCGCGTGAATGAACTGGCAAGTAAATCCTATTGGTCGCAATTCAAGGATGCAGCGGATTTTGTCGTTCTATTTATCCCAGGTGAGCAATTTCTCAGTGCTGCGCTGGATCATGACCGCAAGTTATTGGAAGACGCACTTGCTCAACATGTCATCCTCGCCACCCCCACCAGCCTGGTCGCACTGTTACGTGCCGTCGCTTATGGGTGGCGACAGGAACAGCTGACCCGCAATGCGGAACAGATCAAGGTGGTCGGTGAAGAATTATACAAACGTTTACTTACCTTCTGTTCACACCTGGATAAGCTGGGACGCAGCCTGGATAATAGTCTCAAACATTACAACAGCGCTGTCGGTTCATTTGATAGTCGTGTATTACCGAGTGCGCAGAAATTTACTGAAATGGGTATTTCATCGGACCGGGAGGTTGAAACGCCGGAACAAATTGAAACCGGCATTCGAACCATCGCAAATAAACAGGACTAATCGTCGAGCGATTTGCGCAGCGCTTTCTTGGTGCCCTGAATCGCATCGGACGTGGTTTGCTTGGCCTTTTGTTTAACCACCTCGTCCGCAAACGGATTGCTATATATGGGCTTTTCCCTACCGATATTGATGCCGAACCAGAGTCCCAACAGCAACCCAATTACCAGACCTGCAAGTAGCAATTTCAGATTTTTCATTCCTCTTCCTTATCAATATAATCAATTGTTCGAGTTTACCTCATACCTTAACATAACGATATGACTGTCCTCACACTGTCAGAGGCCTATCGCTATTGCCAGGATCTAGCCGCGGAACATTATGAAAATTTTCCGGTGGCATCCCGGCTGTTACCCCGGCGCTTGCGGCAACCTATCACCGTTATTTATGCCTTTGCCCGTACGGCGGATGATTTCGCCGATGAAGGGAATCGTAGTCCTGCTGAGCGACTGAAGTTACTCGATGACTATGAAACCCGGCTACAGCGCCTGCTAGCAGGCTCACCCGGCTCCGATCCGGTGTTTATCGCCTTGGCCGATGTCATCAAGCGCTATGCCCTGCCCATTGGCTTGTTTCAGGATCTGTTAAGCGCCTTCAGCCAGGACGTGACCAAACAACGCTACGAAAATATTGATGAAGTCATGGATTACTGCCGGCGTTCCGCCAATCCGGTTGGTCGGTTGTTACTCTATTTGTACAACCAGGCGGAAGCGGAAAATCTGTTGCTATCGGACCAGATTTGTACTGCCTTACAACTGATCAATTTCCTGCAAGATCTTTATCAGGATTATGATGAACACAACCGTATCTACCTGCCGCAGGATGAAATGCGAAAATACCAGATCAACGAGGCTGCCCTGCAGAATCGTATCAGTAACACGGCCATGCAGAATCTGGTTCAATTGCAGATTCAACGTGCCAAAGCGCTGTTGTTGGCAGGTGCCCCCCTGGGTAATAAACTGGCTGGCCGTATCGGTCTGGAATTACGCATGATCATTCAGGGTGGGATGCATATTCTGCAGAAACTGGAAAACAATGGCGGCAATGTTTTCCTTCGCCCGCGCCTGAAAAAATCTGATTATTTGGGCATGTTCTGGAACGCCTTGTTAAAAAAACCTCTGCTGGATTCCGATTAGATCATAATGTTTTATCAATGCTAGAATTCAGCCACATCTAAACAACAAACCAACTCCTCATGACCCCCGACCAATATTGCCAGGACAAAACGACGCGTAGCGGCTCCAGCTTTTATTATAGTTTCCTGTTCCTGCCGCCTAACCAGCGCCGCGCCATTACCGCCTTATATGCCTTTTGCCGTGAAGTAGATGATGTTGTAGACATGGATGGCGAACCGGCTATCGCAGCCGTCAAACTTAACTGGTGGCGTGATGAGGTTGCACGACTGTTTGCTGGCGAGGCCCAGCACCCGGTGACGCGCGCACTTACACCGGTAATAACAGAGTTTGATCTGCCCCAGGAGCAGTTCCTTGAGATTATCGACGGCATGGAAATGGATCTGGTACAGCACAGGTATGCCAGTTTTAAGGATCTGGCATTATATTGTTATCGTGTAGCCAGCGTAGTGGGGTTATTAGCCGCAGAAATATTCGGTTACCGGGATCGTCATACATTGAAATATGCGCATGACCTGGGCATTGCCTTTCAATTAACCAACATTGTGCGCGATGTGTATGAAGATGCTCAACGTAATCGTATATACCTGCCACTCGACGAGCTACAACAGTTTGGTGTTCAGGAGAAAGATATCCTCCAGAAAAAAGAATCGCCGGCATTTCATGATTTAATGCGTTTCCAGGCTGAACGCGCAAACCGTTACTACGACCAGGCGTTTTCCCAGTTGCCGGATGAAGACCGTTACAACCAACGCTGCGGACTTATCATGGCGGCTATCTATCGGGCCACCCTGGAGGAAGTGGAACGTGATGGGTTCCACGTGCTGCAACACCGAATTAGCCTGACACCACTACGCAAACTGTGGTTGGCCTGCAAAACCGCCATGCAAACCCGTCGCTATAAACGCCAGGCCATCTCAGGTCGATGAGTTCTGGCGATACTGTTGTTGTCGGTGCGGGTTGGGCTGGACTGGCGACCGCCGTTTCTTTAACTCGTGCGGGGATACCGGTCAAGCTTTATGAGTCAGCACGCCAGATCGGCGGCCGTGCCCGACGCGTCCCCTTCCAGGATCTAACCGTTGATAATGGTCAACATCTGTTTATCGGTGCCTACCGTGAGACCCTGTCACTAATGGAAACCGTTGGAGTTGATATCCCCAAAGTCCTGTTACGCCAACCCTTGCAATTAATCTCCAAATACCAGGACGGTAAGGCATTTACACTTAAGGCTCCCCGCTTACCTGCTCCTATGCATCTACTCTGGAGTCTGTTAACAGCGCAAGGGCTCTCAGCACAAGATCGTTGGTCTGCGATTCGACTTGGACTGAAGTTAAAACTCGGTCGCATAAAACTGATGCAGGATATCTCTAT
>CBDUOW010000170.1:0-4154 GCA_965368945.1 uncultured Gammaproteobacteria bacterium | reverse complement strand
CAAAATGCGCGAACATTTGTGGTAAAAAACTATGTAGCTGTTGTTTCCGAAGTTCATTATGCAGTAAAAATTGAAAAATGTGACAGATTTATTGGTATCGATAAATAGATATGCTTCGTTTTATTGGTGCTAAACTTAACGACAGGTACTGCATCCTGGCAGTGCTATTGTTTATATTTCCGATACAAATACTAATGTCGGCAGAAAACGACCTCATTATAGATGATCGTAAAACGGATGATTTGCGCTCAATGTCCGGTGATGAGTGGTCCTTGGTGACCGATGGCGTAATGGGCGGGATTTCAAGGGGCCAGTTATCCCTCGATAAGATTAAGGGTCGCGCTTGCTTGCGTATGCTGGGCGATGTCAGGCTTGAAAATAACGGTGGATTTGTCCAGGTCGCATTAGATCTGTCAGATGACGTAACCCAGAATATATCGGATTATGCTGGGGTGTTACTTGAGGTATATGGTAATGATGAACAGTATAATATTCACCTACGCACGCAGGATATGTGGTTACCATGGCAATCCTATCGAACCACATTCACAGCGTCGTCAGAATGGAAAACACTCTACCTGCCTTTCGATGAATTTACACCGTATCGAATTAATAAAGCACTCGATAAACGTCGACTGAAAAGAATCAGTTTCGTCGCTATTGGTCGAGTATTTAGTGCAGATCTCTGCATTGGAAAAATCGGGTTATACAAATAATTGGACTGCCAGACGCTGACAGAGGTCGGGCAGCATATGCGGTCATATAAGAGCGACTTTCTGATCGGGTTAAGTGTTTTGTAATGCAGGATAACTGAAAAAAAGTATATGTACTGTATTGAGCATAAAGTGCAGCAGGATGCTCGCCTCGATGCGGCCAGTGCGTAAAAACACGGCACCGTAACCCACTCCGGCTACGGTGGCCAGGATGACATAAATCATACCGCCGCCCGCATGTGCCAAACCAAATAGAACAGCACAACTGATCAGTGCAGCAAACGCGCCGTGGCGGATATTTATTAAACCGAGGCTGATTTGTTGTTGCAGGAAACCTCTAAACAGGGCTTCTTCCGCCACACAGGTGAAAAATAGATTGGCCCATAACCAGTAATAAAAGAATGTGGGCAGCTTCATATCGAGCCGGATGTAATCCAGTAACAGGGACAGCGCGATCACCAGGCCAATAGTGAGCATGGCAATTGGCGCCGACTGTTTTATCATCAGCAAGATATTTCCTGGTTTTTGCAACAGTGGACGGCTCAGCCAAAGGAGAAATAAACCGGCCAGGGCCTTGTCATAATTCAGCTGCAGGGTATAGGGCAGGCTGTCATTGGCAAGCCGGACATCGGATATCACTACCGGATTATGAAAACCGGGCAGGATATGGAGTCCCAGCGCCAGAGCCAGGGCGACAATAGCAGAAGCAAATATTAACCGGACCACTCCGCTGGTTTGGTGAAAGGGCACGACCAGAGCCGTGAAGGCAATAACTGGCAACAGGGCAAGCGGTTCCAGCGTCCCATCGTTAAGACCAAACAGGATTGAAATTAGCAACAGGAATAGCCAGCTATACTGTGTGAGGGATGTCTTGCCGGCTTGCGCGGGCCAAAGGATGATGATGGCCAGGGTCAGAAAAATGAATGAGAGAGATATCATATGACGGGGTATTATATGATTATTATGGAGAGCCAGGCGACTGATGAATCTATATTCTAAGATATGGGGACGGAAGGATTAAATCATGAGCAGGGATGAAATTGTTTCATATGTCTAATAATCTACATTCTGTCTAAATCGCTGTGAGATTCTACTAAGAGGGTAATCATGTCTAATAACCCATATGAAGCGCCGAAAGCAAAGATAGCAGAGGTCTCTGAGAAAACTCCATTATCACGAGCTTCAGGAAAAAAGAAACTCTTAGTGGGCATAACTACTTCAGTTATATGTGGAGTACTTGCATATTTTGAGATTTTACCAGGAATTACGCGAATGCTTTCTATTATTATGGGAGCATATGCATTGGTAGGCCTTATAGAAGTAGTTGGCGGAGAATCACTCGTTTTATTAGCTAAAAGGTGGGATTCTCTTCCTGGTTGGAAAAAGTTCATTCTTAGTGTAATAGTAATAATAATAGCTTTTACAATATTCATGATACTAGCTATAAATATTGCAAAATTCATCTGATGAAATTCAAGGTGATAGAACACTTGAAATACTGTTTTTCTAAACAGGAGAAATGCTTGTGAAAGATATAGTTTGGGACCATGTGCTCAGTGTCGGAATCGATGAGATCGATGAAGATCACCGCAGGCTGGTGGATCTTTTTAATATTCTCAATCATTCTGTAACGGAAGGGGATGAGCCAGAATACCTGGCGGCGGTATTGGAAGAGCTGATAAATTGTACTGCCTGGCACTTCAGTCATGAAGAGCGGTTGATGCTGAAGTATGGTTATGAGGGAATTGAAGAGCACAAGATGGAGCACCGGGAATTAATCAAAAGCGCCAAGGAGTTGCAACAGAAGATCCTTGAGGCGGGCAAACTTGTGGAGAATAAGGATCTCGAGTTTCTGGAACGTTGGTTAACTGCACACATCCTCACTGACGATATGAGGTTGGGTTCTTATCTTAACGAGGTGATGTAGGAGTCGCTTTGGCTGCATAGCCATTGTCGAGCCAGGAAGAGAGGACAGATGTGCGGAACTAAATAGGACACCCACTTTAGAGGGCAGACAGAGGTGATACGATGAACAGACTGTTTAGCGCCATATTTGGGATGGCCATGGCCACTCTCTGCAGCTTGCCGGTATCGGCTGCAGACAAGGAACAATTGTCTTCGCCCGACGTTCAACAGCGGGAACTGATCTACTGCGCCGATCTCATGACACATGCGGAGCGTGAGGCCTACCGCGCACGCTGGCGCGCGGCCCACACCCCGCAGGAACAAGCAGCGCTGCGCCAGGCACACCAGGAAGACATGCAGGCACGTGCTCGCGAGCGCGGCCTGGATCCCATCGAGTGCGAACCACTGCGCCAGCGTGAGCGCCTGCGCCTGCGCGGGGGCACGCCATGAACGCGCTGACTATCCGTAGGGTTGCCGGTCTGATTGTCGCGCTGCTCGGTCTCGTCACGCTGGCAGCCTGTACCGACTCCGGTCAGTCCGACCCGGTGGCGCGCGGTGAGCGCATTCACAAGGTGTGCCTGCCCTGCCATAACACCAGTCTGTATGTATCATCGCAGCGTGAAATCAAATCATTACCGGCGCTGCGCCAGGAGGTGGCACGTTGGGGCGATTACTACAACCCGGCACTGTCGGAGCAGGACATCGATGATGTCACTGCCTATCTCAACGCGAACTTCTATAAATTCTAGTGCGGGAATAGTGCGTAAAGGAGACGAAGGTATTAATTTATTCCAGATGGCTAACAATCTACTTTCTACCTAAATTACCGTTTAATGTATGCAAAAAGGGGTTTCAGTGCTGCCACTACAAAAAATAATGTATGTGACATTTATTTGTTTAATTATTTCAGGATGCAATCAAGCATTTAATACAGCAGGAGCTCAATACCTGAAGCTAGGTCTTAAAAAAGCATGTTTTGAAGAAGATCCAGCATGTATTGCTGCTGTTAATGATCAGTTTGATGCTTGTCATGAAAAATATGAGAAAAAGTGGGATGCCTATATGAATTCAAGCACCTCGGATGAAGATGAGCTGTTAAAATTATACTCAGAAAAAATGTATAGCTGTATTGTGGATGATAACGGTAATCCATATTTTTTATTCGAGCCTGAGTAAATAAATACAGGCTATCAGTACGGGGATGGAAGCACGGCTTTTAGGATGTAATTACTTCATGTGTCTGAATATTATATTGAAGAGGCTAACTATTATTTTCAGAAGAGTAAAAGTGGGCAGAATAATCTTCAAAATAAACAGGATAACCTCCCTCGGGTAGATCCCAGGTGAATTAACTGGCTCAGCCAGTTTTTGCGCCCGGAATGTTACTCAAGTCACCTTTTGTGGTCACACTAAGTCGCTAATTTAGCTATATTTATTGTAGTTTTCGACATTTAGAGCCGTTTGCGATATATACGTTATATGTCCTTTTTAACTGAAACTGTTGCCATCCCTGTTTGGCTGTTGATTTTGATAATC
>CBDUOW010000169.1:0-4157 GCA_965368945.1 uncultured Gammaproteobacteria bacterium | reverse complement strand
CGAAATATGTATTCATCACCGGTGGTGTTGTGTCCTCATTAGGGAAGGGCATTGCTTCCGCCTCTCTGGCCGCTCTTCTGGAAGCCCGCGGCCTCACGGTCACTTTGCTGAAACTGGATCCCTACATCAATGTGGATCCGGGAACCATGAGTCCGTTCCAGCACGGCGAAGTATTTGTGACTGAAGACGGTGCTGAAACTGATCTCGATCTGGGCCATTACGAACGCTTCGTGCGCACCACCATGACCCAGAAGAACAATTTCACCACCGGGCGCATTTATGAAAATGTCATCAGCAAGGAGCGCCGTGGTGATTACCTGGGGGGAACGGTCCAGGTTATTCCGCATATTACCGATGAAATCATGCGCTCGATTCGCGAGGGGGCGGGTGATGCGGACGTGGCCATGGTGGAAATCGGCGGTACCGTAGGTGACATTGAATCCTTGCCGTTTCTGGAAGCCATTCGCCAAATGGGGGCGGAAGAAGGACACAACAATGCCCTGTTTATACATCTGACCTTGCTGCCTTATATCTCCGCGGCGGGGGAAATCAAGACCAAGCCGACGCAACACTCAGTGAAGGAATTGCGCTCGATTGGTATTCAGCCCGATATTCTATTATGTCGTGCCGAGCAGCCGGTCCCGGCCGAGGAACGCCGCAAGATTGCCTTGTTTACCAATGTAGAAGAACGCGCGGTCATCTCCGCCCAGGACGCGGACAGCATTTACAAGATCCCGCTGCTGTTGTCGGCAGAGGGCCTGGATGATATTACGGTCGAGAAACTGCAGTTACAGTGCAAGCAAGCGGATTTGTCTGAATGGCAACAGGTTGTTGAGGCGCTGGAGCATCCCACCGGCGAAACCACCATTGCCATGGTGGGCAAGTACATGGATTTAACCGAAGCTTACAAGTCTTTGTCTGAGGCACTGATCCACGCGGGCATTCATACCCGCACCCGCGTCAACATCCAGTATGTCGATTCGGAAGAGATTGAACGCGACGGCACCGCTTGTCTGGATAATGTCGATGCCATCCTCGTCCCCGGTGGCTTTGGTGAGCGCGGTGTCGAAGGCAAGATCAAGGCGGTGCAGTATGCCCGCGAAAACAAGGTGCCTTACCTGGGTATCTGTCTTGGCATGCAGGTTGCGGTGATCGAATATGCCCGCAATGTTGCCGGCCTGGAAGGTGCACACAGCAGCGAGTTTGAAAAGGCGGCCAAGCATCCGGTCATTGGTTTAATTACCGAATGGACCACCACTGATGGACAGGTTGAGAAGCGTAATGAAGATTCGGATCTCGGCGGCACCATGCGCCTGGGCGGGCAACCGTGCAAACTCAAACCCGGTTCGCGTGTACATGCTACTTATGAAAAGGACGTGATTATCGAACGTCATCGTCATCGTTATGAATTCAACAACAACTATCGTGAGACGCTCGAGCGTGCAGGTCTGCAACTGGTTGGCACCTCCATGGACGACAGCCTGGTCGAAGTGGTTGAGCTGAAGGACCATCCGTGGTTTATTGCCTGCCAGTTCCACCCGGAATTTACCTCCACGCCGCGTGATGGGCATCCCTTGTTCACTGGTTTTGTCAGTGCCGCACGTGCATTTGCCGAACAGGGCGTACAACAGGCCGCTAACGAATGAAGCTTTGTGGTTTCGAAGTCGGCATCGATCAGCCGTTGTTCCTGATTGCCGGTCCCTGCGTGATCGAAAGCGAACAGCTCGCCCTCGACACCGCCGGGGCGCTGAAAGAAATGACTGCTGCCTTGGGCATTCCTTTCATTTATAAATCCTCCTATGACAAAGCCAACCGCACTTCCAGTCAAAGTTATCGTGGCCCGGGGATAGAGGAAGGTCTGCGCATCCTGCAAAAGGTCAAGGATCAAATCGGTGTGCCGGTCCTGACCGATGTGCATGAAGACACGCCATTGGCGGAAGTTGCGGCGGTGGTGGATGTCTTGCAAACGCCGGCGTTCCTGGTACGCCAGACCAACTTTATTCAAAACGTGGCGCGTCAGGGTAAACCGGTGAACATCAAGAAAGGCCAGTTCCAGGCACCCTGGGATATGCTGAATGTCGTCGCCAAGGCACGGGAAGTCGGCAACGATCAAATCATGGTGTGTGAACGGGGCGCCTCATTTGGTTACAACACCCTGGTCTCCGATATGCGCGGCCTGGCCATTATGCGTGAAACCGGTTGCCCGGTGGTGTTCGATGCCACCCATTCGGTACAACAGCCGGGCGGCCAGGGTAGTACTTCAGGCGGGCAACGTGAGTTTGTGCCGGTACTTGCCCGTGCGGCCGTGGCCGCCGGTGTCTCCGGCGTCTTCATGGAAACCCATCCCAATCCGGCCGAAGCCTTGTCCGATGGTCCCAATGCCTGGCCATTACCGAACATGCAGCAACTGTTAACCGTATTGAAAGAAATCGATGCTACGGTTAAACAGCAACCATTTGCAGAAGATTCATTGTAGTTTTCGTGAGGCAGTAACCATTCTGCTTTGTCGCGGGAATTTAATTCTTAAACCTTTGCATTTACGGAGTGAAAAAGATTCATGTCCAAAAGTAGCAGTATGATCAAAGCCATTATGGGTCGTGAAATTATCGACTCGCGTGGTAATCCAACCGTGGAAGCCGATGTCATTCTGGAGTCCGGTGCCATAGGTCGTGCCGCGGTACCGTCAGGCGCCTCTACCGGTGCGCGTGAAGCGATTGAATTACGTGATGGCGATGCCAAACGTTATGGCGGCAAAGGGGTCACCCAGGCCGTCAAGCATGTGAATAATGAAATCCGTGAAGCCCTGCTGGGCAAGAACGCAGCCGATCAGGTGGATATCGACAATACCATGCTGGCCCTGGATGGTACCGATAACAAAAGCAAGTTGGGGGCCAATGCGATCTTGGCGGTGTCCATGGCCTGCGCGCGTGCGGCCGCGGCCAACGAAGGCAAGCCCCTGTATGAATACCTCAATACCGGGGATGATTATCTAATGCCGGTACCGATGATGAACATCATCAATGGGGGCGCGCATGCTGATAACAGTGTGGACTTGCAGGAGTTCATGGTGATGCCGGTGGGTGCGCCCAGTGTGGCAGAAGCAATTCGCTATGGCGCGGAAATATTTCATGCCTTGAAGAAAGTCCTGCATGACAAAGGCATGAATACCTCGGTGGGTGATGAAGGTGGTTTTGCACCGGACCTGCCTTCCAATGAAGCTGCGATTGAAGTCATTCTCGAAGCGATTG
Source organism: uncultured Gammaproteobacteria bacterium (assembly GCA_965368945.1). Classification (GTDB taxonomy): domain Bacteria; phylum Pseudomonadota; class Gammaproteobacteria; order UBA6429; family Thiohalophilaceae; genus JAHEIJ01. The sequence goes on along the minus strand of CBDUOW010000169.1, from coordinate 909 downwards.
ACAAAGCCGGTTACAAGGCCGGTGAAGACGTCATGATTGCCATCGATGCCGCCAGTAGTGAATTCTACAAAGACGGTAAATATGTCCTGGCCTCCGAAAACAAGAGCCTGACAGCATCTGAATTTATTGATGTACTGGAAGACTGGGTCAACAAATATCCCATCATCAGTATCGAAGACGGTCTGGCCGAAGACGATTGGGATGGCTGGAAGGAAATCACCGAACGCCTGGGTAACAGGGTGCAACTGGTCGGGGATGATCTGTTTGTGACCAACACAAAGATTTTCCAGCAAGGCATTGATAAGCACATTACCAATTCGATTCTGATCAAGGTCAACCAGATCGGGACGTTGACCGAAACCCTGGCGGCAATCGATATGGCCAAAAAAGCAGGCTATACTGCGGTGATCTCCCATCGATCCGGTGAGACGGAAGATACCATTATCGCCGATTTGGCAGTGGCCACCAGTGTCGGGCAGATTAAAACCGGTTCCATGTCCCGTTCGGATCGGGTCGCCAAGTACAACCAGTTAATTCGCATCAGTGAAGAACTGGGAGACAAGGCCACATTCCCGGGGCGCAAGGCGTTTTATAATCTTAAATAAGTATTATGCGTATCCTTGTCGCCATTCTGCTTATCCTGCTACTGGTCCTGCAATATGATCTGTGGGTCGGGGATGGCAGTCTGGCGACTGTCTGGCATTTACAACAAGAAGTTGATACGCAGCAGCTTGAAAACGCCCACTTGAAGGAACGTAACGAGACGCTGGCGGCGGAAGTCAAGGATCTGAAAACCGGTCTTGACGCCATTGAAGAACGATCGCGTAACGATCTCGGTATGATTAAAGAGGGTGAAACCTATATCCAGGTTGTGGAAGAGCCAGGTGACGAGGGACGACTAAAGAGGGA
>CBDUOW010000168.1:0-4170 GCA_965368945.1 uncultured Gammaproteobacteria bacterium | reverse complement strand
CCGGACACGGAACCGGCATGCACGCCGTCATCCCGCATCAACATCAGGGAGCCGACAGGCCGCGGCGAAGAACCCCAGGTCCGAACAACGGTAACCAATGCTACCCGGTACCCCTGACCCAGCCAATCGATAGCGGTGCCCAGTATTTCTCTGTCTGTTCCGAAATGTGGCATCAGAAAGTCATTTTTATTTCATCAGGCTGAAAGCTGCAAAGGCAAGGCATACAATCTCTGCCCACTGGCCTGATAAAGGGCATTCGCAACTGCCGGGGCGATCACCGGTGTCGCAGGCTCACCCACCCCGGAAGGGGGCTGTTCGGACTTCACGATATGCACTTCCACTGCAGGCATTTGGTCAATACGCAATACCGTGTAATCATGAAAATTGGATTGCGCCACTCCCCCGTCTATCAGGGTGATTTTGCTACTCAAGGCGGCGGCCAGACCGTAACCCATACCACCCTCCATCTGGGCACGAATCACATCGGGATTGACTGCGATACCACAATCAACCGCGATTACAACACGATCAACACTGAAGGATTTATTGTCGTGCACGGTGACTTCTACCACCTGAGCGACATAGCTATTGAATGACTCATGCACCGCAATACCACGTCCACGACCCGTCGCCATTGGACTACCCCAGCCGGCTCTTTCCGCAGCCAATTCCATCACACCCAGATGGCGAGGGTGACCCTTTAATAATGCACGCCGAAACTCGAGGGGGTCCCTGCTTGCCGCCACCGCAAGTTCATCGATAAAGGTTTCCACTGCAAATGCTGTATGACTGGACCCTACGGAACGCCACCATTGCACCGGAACCGGCAGCACGGGGGAATGAAGTTCTACCTGCAGGTTGGGTATAGCATAGGGAATATTGCTGGCACCTTCTACGGAGGTTTGATCGACGCCGTCTTTGACCAGCATAGACTCAAATGCCGTACCGGCGAGAATGGATTGGCCGACAATACGGTGCTGCCAGGCAACCGGGTAGCCATCATCATCGAGCGCGGCTTTAAGTTGGTGATAATACATCGGTCGGTAATAACCTGCTTGCATATCATCTTCCCGTGTCCAGACCAGCTTGACCGGGGCAGCACCATTAATCCCCTTGGCAATCGATACCGCCTCCAGCACATAATCAGAAGCAGGGTTGGCACGTCGTCCAAATGAGCCCCCGGCATAAAGCATATTGATTTTCACTTGTTCGGGCTTTAATCCCAGCAGTTTTGCTACCGCGACTTGATCCATGGTATTGGTTTGCGCGCCATACCAGAGCTCACAACCATTCGGATTAAGTTGTACAACACAATTCATCGGCTCCATCGCAGCGTGAGCTAGAAAGGGAAATTCAAAAGCGGCCTGGAATGTTTGTTTCGCACTCTGAAAGGCATTTTTTGTATCCCCATCACTCCGCGCTACACTGCCCGGCTTGTCCGCAAGGATTTTATATTTTTCCAATAGCTCATCAGAACCCTGTTTGAATGCATTACTATTGTCCCAATCGATCCGCAGTGCATCACGCCCTTTCCTGGCGCTCCAGAAGTCCTTCGCCAGAACAGCGACCCCGCTTGGTATCTCGATCACATCGCTGACACCTTTTACCGCTTTCGCCTTGCTGGCATCAAACGACTTAATCCTGGCGCCAAAGCGTGGCGCATGGCTCACCAACGCGGTGAGCATGCCGGGCAATTTAATGTCCTGGGTAAAAATCGCTGTGCCGTTAACTTTATCGGCACTGTCCTTGCGGGGAACATGTTGACCAATGAGCCGAAATTCCTGAGGATCTTTCAAAAACACATCCTGGGGTATGGGTTGCTGCGCGGCCAGCTCCGCCATTGCGGCAAAACTTGATAGCTTGTTACTGGCCTGGTGATGAATGACACCGTCTCTGACTGTAATCTCATCTGCCGCAACATCCCATTTCTTTGCCGCCGCCGCGACAAGCATATGGCGCGCAGCCGCACCGGCCTTGCGCATTTGTTCAAACGAATTGGCCATAGCGGTACTACCACCGGTACCTTGCATGGGGCCCCAGAAAAGATTGTTATAAAGAGCAGGGTTCGCTGGTGCCGCCTCAACCCTGATTTGTGACCAGGCGGCATCCAGTTCTTCGGCCACCAGGGTAGCCAGGCCGGTATGGGTACCCTGTCCCATTTCCAGATGCTTGATAATCACCGTTACACTGTTATCGGAATTGATACGGATAAAAGCATTCGGTTCAAATTTTGATTCGGCAACAACCTCACCACCGGCCTTACCCGGTCCGGCCTCGGGTCGCGTGTCCTCCTCGCGGCTGCAGCCCGGCAGATATACGCCCAGGGTCAACCCTGCACCAACAGACATGGTTTTAACCAGAAACTCGCGACGACTGGCATTCTCAATATTATTCTGACTCATCATAGCCTCCTGCTATACCAAAACCCTGGCTGCTTCTTTAATCGCAGCACGTATACGCACATACGTGTTACATCGGCAGATATTACCGCCCATGGCGCCATCAATATCTTCATCTGAAGGACTCTTGTTCTGCTCTAATAAACCTATGGCCGACATGATCTGACCGGACTGGCAATAGCCACACTGCACCACATCCAGTTTCTCCCAGGCAGTTTGTACTGCTCTTGCCGTTTTGGAGTTGAGTCCTTCGATAGTGGTAATGCTTTTACCATTCAGCGCGGAGACCGGCAGCGCACAGGAACGCATGGCAACGCCATCTACATGCACGGTGCAGGAACCGCACAACGACATGCCACAGCCGTACTTGGTGCCGGTCAATCCAAGCGTATCGCGGATGGCCCATAACAATGGCATATCAGGTTCAACATCAAGGTTGTGTTGAGTTCCATTGATGGTGAGTTGAATCATAACTGGCTCCCTCCGATTCAAGGTCGAATAGCAATACTAATACAAGAATTTTAATAAAAGAAAGACTTATACATATACATGGAGTCCGAATCACATAATAGCCCCATGCATTATTATAGTATTCAGACTAAGGCATGAGCATATCTCAGTCAGTTCCCTATTTCGAACGTCCAGGAAAAGATACTTCCAGAACAACACAACCCACATCTGTTTTAAAAGGCCCGTGGACTTCGCCGGGCGGGCGACTCGCATAATGTCCTGGCTCCAGCCACATATCGAAAGCCTGGTCATAGAGGCGACCACTGACAATGAATATCTCTTCCGGGTATGCATGGCTCTTGCCACCAGATGCCATCGAGTCTGCGCCGGGACTAAAACGGGTCAAGCGCGTGTATTCCCCCGTTTCTTCATCAATACTGAGGGTTAATTCTTCCGCAATACCCTCCAGGCCCTCGATTGGCTGCCAATGCGAATTATTCGCCCGATGAAGGGGATTCCAGTAAGTATTGGTTGATTTCGGCATTAGAAGATATCACCCCTGAAAGACCAGGCAATACTAGCCTTTGAACCCTGCGGCAGTATGACTTCCATCGCAAAAAGGTTTATTGGCAGAGGCGCCACAACGGCACAAGGCGACATTGGTACCTTGCCAGGCCTTGCGGCCACTACCGGCGAACATAGTGAGATTCCCTGATATGATCAGTGGTCCATCGGGCATCAGGCTGACACTCAGCTTACCACCTGATTCAACCAACTCTTCACCCTGCTCGCCTACTGCACCATAATCCTGAAACTTGCCAGCTTCATGAGTGTTATCACAATACGGTTTATTCTTTGATAGTCCACAGCGACACAAGGCAGCACGATATTTAACACCCGGCATGTCATCTGCGGCGCCTTCAATTTCCAGATTGCCGCGCACATAATAAGGACCGTTATAGACAACAATGAGTGTATTTTCAGCGTCGGCTTTCTCAGTCTCGCCGCCATCTTTTACTTCATAATACAGCGCACCACTCGGGCAGCGCTCAACCACACTTTTCACTTCACCCGGGCTGACAAGATCAGGTTGGCACCAGGGTTTTCGTCCACCGACAAACAAATCTCCTTTCGCCTGGCCACACTCACCAATGTGAATACACAATCGACCATCCCAAACCACATCCACTTTTTCACCCGGGAAATCATATTTTTCCTCATCGCTCATGGGACATCCTCTTGATTTGAGTGGTTATTTAATATCGATTAATAGACTTAATCATATTTAGAACACATAGCAAGACATTGCAAGAAATGGTGC
>CBDUOW010000167.1:0-4193 GCA_965368945.1 uncultured Gammaproteobacteria bacterium | reverse complement strand
AGTCACTGCCCAGTTCGGTAAGCAACTTCTCCGCATCATATTGCACAATATCAAGTCCGCTGCATTTTGACGGGCCACCGATGGCAAAGGCAGCCATGATTAAATGGCCCCCCGGTTTAAGAGTGCGCTGTAGAGTTTCTACATAGCGTTCGCGATCGGTTGCCGTGGTAAGGAAATGAAATACGGCGCGATCATGCCAGAGGTCAAACTGATGAGGTGATTGAAAGACAGTGATATCAGACTCGAACCACTCTATGTGATCGGCTGCCGAAGCGAGTCGTTTTTTGGCATAGGCAAGCGCATTACCTGATATATCGAGTACCGCCAGATGTTGGTAACCACGCTCATTAAGGTGGTCTATCAGTATCGAGGCGCCGCCGCCGATATCGATAATGGCGGCATCGGTAGAGATCCCGGTATTTTCGATGAGTTGTAACGATAACGCCGGTTCTTTCTGGTACCAGCTCACCTCAAGCGGCGACTTGTTACTGTAGACCTCATCCCAGTGGGCTTTTCTGTTCATGGTGGTTAGTTTAGCTGAGTCATCGCCGGTTATATAACGGCTGTATAAAATTCAAGTTTGCAACTTAGCGTTTCATGAATTTTCTGATATCCGGCAGGTGGCGTCGACTGACCTCGAGCACTTTATCGCAGTCTTTTAGTCTGATATGACAACGGCCCTGGTTGTCTTTCTCCAGGGCGGCGATATGGTCGATGGCAACCAGGGCGTTCCGATGGACACGCATAAAATGCCGTGGAAATCTTTGTTCCAGTGTAAGCAGGGAGTCTTCAATCAGGACTTCACCATCGACATAACCGACAGTAACGTATTTGTGTTCCGCCAGAAAAAAATGAATGGTGTTTACAGGAATCAATTGAATATTGCCTTTAACACGCGCGCTGATATGAGTGGGTTCCGTATGTTCGGTTTCTGCTTCACCGATAGCCTGTAGTTGGGCGCGATTGAGGCGTGTCGCTGCCGACAGCGCCTGCTGCAGGTTTTCTTTGCGTACCGGCTTGAGTAAATAATCGACGGCATGGGTCTTAAATGCTGACAGGGCATAGTCGTTATAAGCGGTGGTAAATATGATTGCGGGCGGCGCATCCATTTTACTCAGGTGTTCGGCTGCTTCGAGGCCGTCCATGCCCGGCATACGGATATCGAGCAAGACTAAGTCGGGTTGGTAGGTCTGGCTTGCTTCCAGTGCCTGCTTGCCGTTAGCGGCTTCAGCCACGACTTCACAGTCGTTGAGTTGCTGCAACATGCCTCGCAACCGGGTGCGGGCCGGCTGCTCATCATCGACGATCAGGATCTTCATATTCGTTCTGGTACGGGAAGCGGATAGTAACCTGGTAGGAGTCTTCATCAGCTTCTATCTGCAGACTGCCTTGTTTGCCATGCAGTGCGGTCAGGCGTTCACGGATATTGTCATGGGCCAGTTGATTACCCCGGGCGATTTGTTGGTCGGAATTTTGATTGAGTGGGTTGCGTATGGTGAGTGCAATCTTTTTGTTCTCCAGTTGTCCTGTGACTTCAATCGTGCCGCCCTCCGTGAGCGGTTCAATGCCGTGATAAATGGCATTTTCCAGCAATGGTTGAATTAGTAAGGGTGGAACCAGCGCATCCCTCGGCAGGGTATCGATGTTCCATTTTTGTTGCAGGCGCTCACCCAGTCGCAGCGCCTCGATATCCAGATAACGATGACATAACTCCAACTCTTCGCTTAAAGGAATGAGATTGCGGGCATCGCTTAATGAGGCACGAAACAGATCTGCCAGGTTTTCTACTGCATCTTCCGCCTGTTGCGGCTCGGCGGGGATCAGGCTGGCAATGGTGTTCATGCTGTTAAACAGGAAGTGCGGTCGTATCCTGGATTGCAGTGCTTGCAGACGTGCTTCACTTTCCGCCTGGATATTACGCCGCCACTGGTTCTGCACATAAAAGTAACGCAGGATGGGGCCACTGATTATTGCGCCAATCACTATGTTACGTAGTAAAAAGTGTATATGCCATGTCTGGGACGATTCATAGCCTGGCTTGTAAATTAACCAGTAAGCCAGTTCTGTAATGAGTGCGATAACCAGTAGAATGAGAAGGTAACTGATAATGCCGGCTTGAATATTCGTCATCCCGCACAACCAGGGCCGGACAATACACAGTACGGTACAACTGCCAAGGGCACACCACTGCACATACAGTGAGATCATTCCAAGGTTGTTCCAGCGTTGGGCCAGAGGAATATCCAGTGGCGCCAGGGCCAGTACAAAGGCAGCCAGTTGGGCAATAATAACCACGACAAAGACCATGCGCATGGCGCAGAAGTCAGGCAGGAACAAATCGTCACACTTGGTGGTTGAGCGTTTAAGGCGCATGGTTATCGTATGATTTTGAATCCATTATTACGCAAAGCAGGAGTGATTGATATTGGTTTCAAGCACCCACTGATACTGTTATTTAACGGCATATGCAAAATGCGACTTAATAGTAAAACCGGTATACTCACAATTATTATCGACTAACCAGAAGAACCGGCCATGAGTGACGCCAATAATACCGACAAGCCCTGGGCGGGGCGGTTTACCGCTCCGACCGATGCCTTTGTGGAAGCCTTTACCGCGTCGGTAGGTTTCGATAAACGCATGTACAAGCAGGACATCGCAGGCTCGATTGCGCATGCGCGCATGCTGGCCCATGTTGGGGTACTGACGGCGCAGGAGTGTCAGGCCATTATTGATGGCCTGCAGGACATTCAGCTGGAAATTGAACGGGGGGAATTTGCCTGGTCGACCCAACTGGAAGATGTGCATATGAACATCGAGGCGCGCTTAACCGACCGTATCGGTGCGACCGGTAAGAAACTCCATACAGGCAGGTCGCGTAATGATCAGGTGGCGACCGACATTCGGCTCTACCTGAGGGAACAGATCAGGGGCCTTGCGCGTGATCTGCGGCGCTTGCAGGAAGGATTGCTGGAACTTGCCGAGCACGAAGCAGACACCATCATGCCGGGATTTACCCATTTGCAAACCGCCCAACCGGTGACCTTTGGCCATCATATGCTGGCGTGGGTGGAAATGTTAATGCGGGATCAGGCACGGCTGGAGGATTGCTATCAAAGGGTCAACGTGATGCCGCTGGGTGCCGCCGCGCTGGCTGGTACGACCTATCCAATAGATCGGGAATTCACTGCGCGTGAACTGGGGTTTGATGCTATTGCGGAAAATTCGCTTGATGCCGTCAGTGATCGGGATTTCGCGATCGAATTTGTCTCCGCTGCCGCAACCTTGATGATGCATTTGTCGCGTTTTTCCGAGGAATTGATTCTCTGGAGTTCAGCCCAGTTTGATTTCGTCGATCTGGGTGACAGCTTCTGTACGGGATCCAGCATTATGCCGCAGAAGAAAAATCCGGATGTACCCGAACTGGTTCGCGGTAAGACCGGCCGGGTATACGGCCATCTAATGAGCCTGTTGACCCTGATGAAAGGCCAGCCATTGGCTTATAACAAGGATAACCAGGAAGACAAGGAGCCGTTATTCGATACGCTGGATAATGTCAAAGGTTGCCTGCGGTTGTTTGCCGACATGATGCCGCAGATCACGGTGAAGTCCGACAATATGCGTGAAGCGGCGCGATGCGGTTTTTCGACCGCGACCGATCTGGCGGATTACCTGGTGCGGAAAGGCATGCCTTTCCGGGATGCCCATGAAGTGGTCGGCAAGGCCGTGCGCCACGGGGTGGAAACCGGTCAGGATTTATCAGAAATGACGCTGGCGGAATTGCAGGGTTTCAGTGAGATCATCGCGCAGGATGTATTTGATGTACTGACCCTGGAAGGGTCAGTCGCGGCACGGGACCATATTGGTGGTACCGCGCCCGCCCAGGTGCGGGCGGCAATAGTCCGCGCTCGCGATCGGTTGGCCCAACTCGAACTGGCTGAGCCAACCTAAATGCCAGCCTGGATGCTGGTCGGAATATAAAAAGGGCGGCCTTTGGTCGCCCTTTTTGTTATCTAGAACTAGGCAGTTTGTTTCTTAGTCTCTTCCAGTACTTCCCTGGCACGCGCCATGAGTAAACTCATATCATCTCCCTTGTGCCACTCAGCCACACCGAAGCGGGCCTGGACCTTAAAATCGTTGTTTTCAACGCCTTCAATATAAAGGTCATCGAAGCGTTTACGTATCAGGTCGAT
>CBDUOW010000166.1:0-4254 GCA_965368945.1 uncultured Gammaproteobacteria bacterium | reverse complement strand
ACGTGCTGCCACCTTCCGCGACGGCGGTGGTCAATTTCAGACCGATGCCGGGCGATACCCCCGAGGTGATTATTGCGCATGTCAAAAAGGCGATTAACGATGATCGAATTACCGTCAAAGATATTTCTGCGTCCACGCCCGCGACCAACGTGGCCAATCCGGACGGTAAAGGCTACAAGGCGCTCGAAAAAACCATACGCCAGACATGGGGCAATGATCTCATTGTCTCGCCATTCTTTGTGATTGGCGGCTCAGATTCGAAGCATTTCCAGGCGCGTCCGTTCGCCCCGGATGTCTACACCATTACGGGGATCCAGCTCGAAAACATCGAGGAGTTTGCCGGTTTTCATGGTGTCAATGAACGGATTAGAGTGGATGAGTATGAAAAAACAATCGGGTTCTTTTATCAGATGATGAATAATCTGGAGGATCTTTGATCCATCTGAATATTCAATTCACTGCTGATGCCCTCAATCACCCTGTTTGAGGGCTGAATGAATCTGTATGATGCCACGACGTGTTTTTAGCGAACTGAAATATGAGAGACATACAGAATCAGATACTGCGCATAGGAAAACAGGGTCGGACCTGAGTAAGTAATTGACGGCAATAATATAAGTGTTTCAAAAGGGGTTGAAAAAGCGCATAGAACGATGTTTTTAATCGTGAAACAGGTTGTTTAAGAGATAACCGGTGATAAAAACAATTGCATAGAAGCCGCATTTTGATAGTTAAAAATCGTTCTAAGTCACAAAAATATGCGCTTTCCCGAATAGTCAAAGAAACAGGCGATGATTTACAGCAGTTAGGAGCAAGAATCAAATGATTAAATCATTAATAGATAATGAGCTTCTTTATATTAGCGCTTCTGTTGACCACAAAGGCTAAAGCAGCAGACTATGACATGGTTATTAACAATGGCCGGGTCATGGGACCGGCTTATGACACTCATTTGCAATATCGTTAAATCTCATTTAAATATAGCCCCGTCTACCGCAACAAGAGTGCCTGGAGTGTAAATTACGTCATGAGCTGGACTACGGTGATCTGGACAATATCCGCCACTATATGTCTGACGTTTGCAGTCCTGTACATAACCGTGTGGCTTCGCCAGCGCAACACGTGGGAAAACCTTTTGTTCGCTGTCGCCGCCGCCGCCGCCGCGGTGATCGCCATACTGGAACTGAATCTGTTGCACGCGCCGACGCCGGCTGCCTATGGGGAAACGCTTCGCTGGATGCATGTTTCTGCCGCGGTACTTTCGGTTTCTCTCGTCTGGTTTCTTCACGTCTATCTGAAAGCGGGGCGTCGCCTGTTGGCCTGGATCTATACCGGCTTACGAATCTTGATTCAAGTGCCCAATTTCCTGTTTTACCCGAATGCCACCTTCTCGAAGATCACCAGTATCCAGCATGTGATTTTTATGGGGGAGTCGTTTTCAATTCCGATTGGGGAAATGAATCCCTGGAGAGTGCTCGTTCTAATCAGTAATTTGGTGCTCCTGATATATGTAATGGATGCAACTTTTACGGCCTGGAAACATGGCAATCGCAGTCGCGCCCTTGTGCTAGGTTTTGCCACATTGTTAGCACTTATATTGTCGGTAATTAGTTCCGAACTAATGACCAGGGGTATTCTTCCCGGTGCTTTTATTAGTCTGAACTTTCTGTTAATTGTGCTGGCGATGGCTTATGAACTGAGCATGGATTTAATCCGCGCTCGCAAAGTTGCCCAGGATCTATATGAAACCCAGCAACGCATGAGTCTGGCTGCCAGGGCAGCCAATCTGGAAATGTGGGAGTGGGATGTAGTTCGCGATGAAGTATGGGCCACGCGAACAGCCAGTGAAACGACCGGGATAGATGCTACCGATCGCGTCAAACGTAATCGGTATCTCGAGATTATCCATCCCGATGATCAAGAACGCATCCGGGAGGCCGTTTCCCACGCAATGGAAAGTGACGGGAACCTGCAGGCAGAGTTCCGGATAGTGAGTCCGGACGGAGATATTCGATGGCTATCGGTATGTGGACAAGCGGAATACGGTATAAACGGCAAGCCCCTGCTTCTTCGTGGTGTATCCCGGGATATCACCGAAAGTAAATATGCTGAAGTCGAGTTACAGAATCATCGTAATGAACTCGCGCATATCGCTCGTGTCACTTCACTGGGACAACTTTCCTCGGCTCTGGCTCATGAAATTAACCAGCCATTAGGGGCCATATTGCGTAATGCTGAAGCCGCGGAATTGTTTCTCAAACAAACGCCGCCGGACCTTGAGGAACTGCAGGCAATTCTAACCGACATTCGAAACGATGAGCAGCGCGCTGTATCGGTGATTGAACGCATGCGTCTACTGCTGAAACGCCGTGAATTGCAGCTCGAAGCGCTGGCAGTAAATGAACTGATCTCGGAAGTAGCAAAATTGCTTAATAGCGAAATCCAGACGCGCCATGCCAGCTTGCGCATAGACATAGCAGGTGAATTGCCGAAAGTATACGGTGACCGTGTTCATCTGCAGCAGGTTATTCTAAATCTGTTGCTAAACAGTCTTGATGCCCTGAATGGCAAAAGTGAGCAACAGCGACAAATCGTTATTCGTGCTTCACAAACGACGGATGGCATGGTTGAATTTGTAGTGGTTGACCACGGTACCGGGGTTGCACCGGAACAATTGCCCCACCTGTTTGAGCCGTTTTATACTACGAAGAAAAACGGGATGGGTGTAGGACTGGCGATTTCAAAAACCATCGTCGAAATGCACGGTGGTAAAATTATGGCAAAGAATAACCCGGACGGCGGCGCGACGGTCAGGTTTACATTGCGGGTGGTGGAACAGGAAGACCAGCCATGAGTGAAACGAAGCAAACCGTATTTATCGTTGATGACGATACCTCTTTTCTGGCGACCATGTCGCGGTGGCTACGTGCCTTTGGCTATGCGGTAGAAAGTTTTACTTCCGCGGCAGACTTTCTGGCGCAACGTCCAATGGAAGCTGCCGGATGTGTGGTCGCGGATTTACAGATGCCTGGTATGGATGGAATCGCATTGCAAGAAGCACTGGCACAGTCAGTTAATCCCCTGCCAATCGTCTTCCTCACCGGTCATGGTGACATCCCCACGAGTGTACAGGCTATGCGCTCTGGCGCAGAAGATTTTCTGCTAAAGACAGCCAGTAAGGAAGATTTACTCGCTGCCATTGAACGCGCATTGACGCGAGACCTCTACGAACACAGGGCGCGCCGGCGGCAGCGTGAACTTATGCTGCGCTTCGCTAAACTGACGCCACGGGAAAACGAAGTGTTGGCGCACGTATTACAGGGACAATTGAACAAGCAGATTGCCGCCGATCTGGGTATCGACGAACGTTCCGTAAAACGGCATCGCAGCAGTGTTATGGCGAAGCTCGATGTCAAATCGGTGGTTGAACTTACCCAGCTCGCTGACGAGGTGCATAGTCATAACGCCATGCCGACACTGAATGATGCGCTTGTCTAATAATACACTTATTTGATTCAGGTTATACCTGACTTGCCCAACCGTCCCGAAAGGGACGCTATTTTTTATTTACTCACTGTTTTACATTCGCAGCAGTATGAGCGAAGCATCGATCAATCATTCTTCGAAGACCTATATCGCCATCGTAGAAGATGACGAAAGTCTTTGTCGGTCACTTGCCCGGTTGTTGCAGGCCTCGGGATACCAGCCGGTTACCTACCACTCGGCTGAAGTTTTTCTAGGCGATGCCAAACAGCCCGTGTTCGACTGCCTGATTGTGGATATTCAACTCGGTGGCATGTCGGGTATCGATCTTGGCGAACGTCTGGCTCGTGACGGGTCAAACATCCCGCTGATTTTTCTCACTGCGCATGAAAATCGGGAGACACTTAAACAGAGCATCAGTACGCCGCATGTCGCGTTATTGCGCAAGACCGATCCGGGTGAAACTGTGATAAACGCCATCGAATCATCAATAGGAAGCTGCAATAACAAAACAGGTAAAACACCTTATTGAACCATCTTTGATACTCAAGGAGAAAGAGTCATGAAAACAATCTTGTTAACACTAAGTTCAGCAATATTGTCGCTGACACTGATGAATCCGGTTCTGGCCGCGGACTACGATCTTGTCATTAACGGTGGCCGGGTCATGGACCCGGAGACAAACTATGACGCTGTTGCCAATGTCGGCATTAAAAACGGCAAGATCGCAAAGATTACCAGCAAGCAGATCAAGGGCAAGGAGACCATCGA
>CBDUOW010000165.1:0-4273 GCA_965368945.1 uncultured Gammaproteobacteria bacterium | reverse complement strand
ATGGACCTGGCACTGATTGCGCAGGCCGCCACGCTGGAAGGGCGAATTCCCATGCTGCATTTCTTCGATGGTTTCCGCACCTCTCACGAGGTAGCCAAAATCGTCGGCCTTGACGACGACACCCTGAGCGCCATGATTAACCCTGAGTGGATTGCCGCTCACCGGGCCAATGCCCTGTCGCCCGAGCATCCGGTCCTGCGCGGTAGTTCACAAAACCCGGATGTGTATTTCCAGGGCCGCGAAACGGTTAATCCTTTTTATGCCGCCATGCCCGGGATTGTGCAGGGTGCGATGGATCGGTTTGCCAAACTCACAGGCCGTGAATATCACCTGTTTGACTACATTGGTGACCCGCAAGCGGAACGGATTGTGATCCTGATGGGATCCGGCGCTGAAGCGGTGGAAGAAACCGTTGATTACCTGACCCGCCAGGGTGAAAAGGTGGGGGTGCTCAAGGTTCGACTTTACCGTCCATTTGATGCTGCAACCCTGTTAGCCACCCTGCCTGCCAGTTGTCAATCCATTGCGGTTCTGGATCGCACCAAGGAACCGGGAGCCGATGGCGAACCATTATATAAGGATATCCTGGGTGCGATTGCCCAGGATTACGCCAGTGGTAAAAGTAAGTTTGGCAACATGCCCAAAGTAATTGGCGGTCGATATGGCCTGTCTTCCAAGGAGTTCACCCCGGCTATGATTAAAGCCGTATTTGATGAACTTACGAAAGACCAACCAAAAAACAGCTTTACCATCGGTATCAATGATGATCTCAGCCACACCAGTCTGGATTGGGATATTAATTTTCGTACCGATGCCCATGACGAAACCTTCCAGGCGATGTTTTATGGGCTGGGGAGTGACGGCACCGTCAGCGCCAACAAGAACAGCATCAAAATCATCGGTGAAAGTACCGACTGGCATGCCCAGGGTTATTTTGTCTATGACTCGAAAAAATCCGGCGCGGGTACGGTGTCGCACCTGCGCTTTGGTCCCAAACCGATTCACTCAACCTATTTAATAGGTGATAACGACGCCAACTTTGTCGCCTGTCATCAGCCCGTTTTCCTGGAGCGTTATGACATGCTGGATAAAGCGGCCGATGAGGCTGTCTTCCTGCTGAACTCACCCGCAGAACCCGACAAGGTCTGGGACACGCTGACTAAGAAAATGCAGCAACAGATCCTCGACAAGAAGATCCACTTGTACACCATTGATGCCTATGCCGTCGCGGCAAAATCCGGCATGGGCAGGCGTATAAATACCATAATGCAAACCTGCTTTTTTGCCATCTCCGGCATCCTGCCGAAGAATGAAGCCATTACCGCTATCAAGACCGCGGTTGAAAAAACCTATGGCAAGAAGGGACGCAAAATCGTTGAGATCAACTTCAAGGCCATTGATGAAACTCTCGCTTGTCTGCATGAGGTTAAAATTCCCAAGAAAGCATCCAGCACTATACAATTGCCGCCGCCTGTGCCTGAGCATGCTCCTGACTTTGTGAAGAATGTCACCGGCGAGATCATCGCCGGCCGCGGAGATCAAATCCCGGTCAGCCTGTTTCCCAACAACGGCAGTTTCCCCTTAGGCACGGCCGCTTATGAAAAACGCAATCTGGCGCTGGAAATTCCGGTGCTGGAACCTGAACTATGCACCCAATGCGGCAAGTGCCCCCTGGTCTGCCCGCATGCGGCGATCCGGAGCAAAATATTTCCGGAAGGCGCCCTGGCAAACGCCCCCAAGACATTCAAAAGCGCAGCCATGCGCGGCAAGGACTTTCCCGCCGGCATGCATATCACTTACCAGGTGGCACCGGAAGACTGCACCGGCTGTGGCCTGTGTGTGGAGATTTGTCCGATTCGGGATAAAACCAATGCCAGTCGCAAGGCCCTTAACATGGCGCCGCAACCCCCCTTGCGGGCGCAGGAACGTGAAAACTGGGATTTCTTCCTGACACTGCCCGAATATGATCGGCGCGAACTGAAACCCACCACTATAAAAGGCTCGATGGTGTTCCAACCCTTGTTTGAATTCTCAGGTGCCTGTGTGGGTTGCGGCGAGACCCCCTATGTCAAACTGGCATCGCAATTGTTCGGGGATCGCATGGTGGTTGCCAATGCCACGGGTTGCTCTTCTATTTACGGCGGCAATCTACCTACCACACCGTGGACCACCAACGCCGAAGGGCGCGGTCCGGCCTGGAATAATTCCCTGTTTGAAGACAATGCCGAATTTGGCCTCGGCATGCGACTGGCGATTGATAAGCAGGAGGAGCATGCTCGGGAACTCGCGATTGCACTGCGCGACGAACTGGGCGCTGAACTGGTGGATGACATTATCAATGCGGATCAATCCGATGAGTCCGGGATACTTGATCAGCGTGACCGTGTCGCGCAATTGCGGGAGAAATTGAAAGCGCTTTCTACGCCTGCAGCCACATCGCTGTCACAACTGGCCGAGAACCTTTGCAAAAAGAGTGTCTGGATCATGGGTGGAGACGGCTGGGCCTACGACATAGGGTACGGCGGTCTGGACCACGTCCTTGCCGCCGGTAATAACGTCAATATCCTGGTACTGGATACGGAAGTTTATTCCAATACCGGCGGGCAAACTTCCAAGGCCACCCCCCGAGGCGCCGTGGCCAAATTCTCAGCGGGTGGTAAGCCCACCGGGAAAAAAGATCTGGCCCTGCTGGCAATGGATTATGAAAATGTTTATGTCGCTCACATTGCCTATGGGGCGAAAGACATTCAGACCTTGCGCGCCTTCCTTGAAGCAGAGGCGCACGACGGTCCATCACTCATCATCGCTTACTCTCCCTGCATTGCCCATGGAGTGGATCTCTCCTATAACCATCGGCAACAGGAAATGGCGGTGAAAAGCGGACACTGGCCGTTGTTCCGGTTTGATCCGAAACGTATTGAAAAAGGTGAAAACCCGTTACATCTCGATTCGCCTGAACCGTCGATTCCCTACAAGGAATTTATTCAAAGCGAGACCCGCTTTAGCATGCTGTGGCATAGCCATCCTGAAGATGCCGAGGTATTCCTGCAACAGGCACAGGAAGAAGTACTGCATCGCTACAGTTATTACAGGCAGCTGGCCGAACTTGATTGGGATGACGAGACCAGTGTCGCGGCGACGAAAGCCAAAATGAACAAAGAGAAAAAAGACAAGGCGGAGGCATAACCATGGCAGACCTGACAACTGAATACCTTGGCCTTAAGCTTGCCAACCCCCTGGTGCCCTCGGCATCACCCTTATCCAAGGATCTGGATATGGCAAAGCAACTGGAGGATGCCGGCGCATCCGCATTGGTGATGTATTCCCTGTTTGAAGAAAAAATCGACTATGAAGAAGAACACATGGCACGGTTTCTACACGACCAGGCGATAGGGCATGGTGAGGCCACCAGCTTTCACCCTCCGCCTGCTGATTACATTAGCCATCAGGATGAATACCTGGATCAGCTGCACAAATTAAAAACTCACCTTGCGATACCGATCATTGCCAGCTTGAACGGGACATCAAGCAGCGGCTGGATTCATTACGGTAAGGAATTGCAGCAGGCAGGGGCAGATGCACTGGAACTTAATGTTTACTATGTGGCGGCGGATCCTGAAGAAACCAGCCGTGATGTCGAAGCCCGTTATATCAATTTGTTAGAAGACTTGCGCCAGCATGTTACCTTGCCCATCACCATGAAACTGTCTTCGCAATTCAGTTCCATCCTGTACATGGCGCAACAACTGGAAACCGCCGGAGCCAATGGCCTGGCCCTGTTTAATCGCTTTTATCAACCGGACGTGGATCTCGAGAGCCTGAAAGTGATCCCCAAACTGGAACTTTCTTCATCCATGGAATCCCTGCTACGCATTCGCTGGATCGCTTTACTCCATGGTCGGGTTAACCTGTCACTGGCGGTAACCGGCGGGTTTCATACCACGGAGGACATTCTTAAAGCTTTGCTGGCGGGGGCGGACGTTACCCACTTATGTAGCGCACTGCTACATCACGGTCCCGAACTGATTACTGAATTACTCAGCGACCTGAATGCATGGCTGGAAGAACATGAGTACGAATCAATCAGCCAGCTAAAAGGCAGCATCAGTCAGGAACACGCCATTGAACCCGCCGCTTATGAGCGGGCCAACTATGTCAATGTATTGGACAGTTTTTCACACCCAACCGGAGTGCTACGCTAGATAAAATCTTCTAACGGGTTGATGTTCCGCTAGTACTATCTCGCTTGTTGTCCGGCAGAGTACTATCGCGG
>CBDUOW010000164.1:0-4280 GCA_965368945.1 uncultured Gammaproteobacteria bacterium | reverse complement strand
CAGGGTCACATTGGTCATGATGCCGTAGAGGCGATTTGGCAGAGCGGAGAGAAAAGCCTGGTCAAACGTGCCTGTCAGTTGGCCGATGAGGGCAAAGGCCAACGCGGTACCGCCCAGGGAAAAGGCCACCGGATAACCCGATAACAGGACCAGACACACACAAAGGAACATGATGAGCGGCATGAACTCGGCCATGCTAGATCTCCTGCACGCCGTCATGTATCTGCGGCGGTGTTTTACCACTCAGGATCAGGAGCGATTGCAGGATGATCGCCAGGCCTTGCAGCATGAGTAAGGACGGCATCAACAACAGAATGGATTTGAGCAAGTAGACAAATGGCAGACCGCCGGCTTCACCGGACGCTTCCCGCACGGCCCAGGCGTCGGCGACATAACCCCAACTGGACCAGAAAATAAAACCACACACGGGCATTAGCAGCAAAAGGGTGCCAAGCAGGTCGACCCAGGCACGACCCCGTGGCCCCATTTTCTGGTAAAAAATATCCACCCGAACATGGGCGTCGTGTTTGAGGGTGAATGCTGCGCCCAGCATGAAATTGAGCGCATGCAGATAAATGATCGACTCCTGCATGGCGATGGAACCCAGATCGAACCCGTAACGCAGGACCACTACCGCGAAGGTGACGATCACCATCAGCAAGGTCAACCATGCCACGCCGCGGCCGATCCATTCATTCACGAGTTCCAGGCGCCTGGCAAATTCAGACAAGTGATGCCTCCCAACCAGCCATTAATCGAGGGTAAGTACCTACTTCGTTTTTGGGTGGCGCAATAACAGGGCCGCCAGGGTTATGCACAGCCATTTGAAATCAAGTGGTTATCATTCATAAAACAGTAATATACGTGATTAAAACTGTAAAAATAGTATAACCAATTGTATTAATTAACTATTTATTGGTGCAAATATGACATCAGTTATAGCTTTATTAGATATTGCTAATTTATCTTTGCACCCCAGGTTTCTCATCCACAAAGTTATCCACAGAATTATTCCCTCGGTAGCGACAGATTCTCCTGCTGGGCCACCCGTTGCTCGAGAATGCGCCGGAATACGGTCGGGTCCTTGATATGGGTGATTTCGCCTTCCCGCGGGAAATACTGATCCTTGAGGCGGGACAGCCAGAAACGCAAGGCAGCGGCCCGTAGCATCACCGGCCAGGCGGCCTGCTCCGCCTCGCTAAAGGGACGTTCGGTCTGGTAGGACTCAAGCAGGGTAGTCAGTCGGGTTGGATCCAGGTCGCCGTCCGGGAGTGTGCACCAGTCATTCACGGTGACGGCGATGTCGTACAACAGGACGTCGTTGCAGGCGTAGTAGAAATCAATGATGCCGGTGAGATGGTTGTTTACAAACAGGGCGTTGTCACGAAACAGGTCAGCGTGGATCACGCCCTGTGGCAAGGCGTCATGGCGGTGTTGGCGCTGGAAGTCCAGTTCCGCCTGTAATAGCGCGGCCTCCTCCGGCTCCAGCTTTGGCATGAGGTGCCGGGCGGTGACCTGCCACCAATGGGGGCCCCGGAGGTTGTCGCGGTGGCCTTTAAAAGACTGGCCCACCATGTGTAGATGCCCCAGTGCCTTGCCTATTTCGGCACACTGGGTTGGGTTGGTGGTTTCGATATTATGACCGGCGAGACGCCTTACCAGCGCCGCGGGTTTGCCTTTGAGCGTGCGCAGGTACTTACCCTGTTCATCGGGCATCGGGTGAGCGCTGGGCACATCGTGTTCCGCCAGGTGCGCCATGAGATCAAGAAAATAGGGAAGTTCGTCGCTGGAGAGTGCTTCGAACAGGGTCAGAACATACTGGTCCTGGGTGGTGATGACGAAATAGTTGGTGTTTTCAATCCCGGCACTGATCCCATCATAGCCGACTAAATCGCCCAGGCTGTAATGGCTAAGAAAGTCCTCGAGCTCATCGCGCTCGACGGTGGTATAGACGGACATAGAAAACGGATTATTGTTGGCGGCTACGTGGCAGCAGAATTACCAGCGCAGCAGGATCCACTGATTAATGGGCGGATTATCCAGATTATTGAATTGCTGATCCAGTATTCCATCGCCATCCGTGTCAACAATGTAATAAGGCACACCGCCATTGGGCGTGATCTTCACATAGCGCAGGCGGCCATTGACGCTGACTTCCTCCACCACCCGGTCTTCGCGGTGAATGATCCTGACTTCCGGCTGGGGGATTTCATCGCTCGGGTCTTCCGGCAATGGCGGTGGTGGTACGCTTCTATCCTCCTCGGCGGCCTGGAGTGGTGCCAGCAAGGCAAACAGGAGCATGAAGCAAAACGTGCGTAACATTGAAAAACTCCCTGATTAGAGATCCAGCAGGATTTCGGCCTCTTCCGCCGAGGGCTCAAAACCGCGGTATTCGTAGTGACTGAAGATAGCTTCCAGTATGTCGTCGGGTTTGTCCAGTATGGTTATCAAATCCAGATCTTCCGGGTCGATGGTTTTTTCTTCCACCAGCCTGGTCTTAAACCAGTCGATGAGCCCTTCCCAGAAGGGTGCATGCACCAGGATTATGGGGATCTTGCGGGTCTTTTTAGTTTGCACCAGGGTAAGGATTTCCGCCAGCTCGTCCAGGGTCCCGAAGCCGCCGGGCATCACCACGTAAGCGGCGGCATATTTTACGAACATGACTTTGCGGGAAAAGAAATGCCGAAACGATAAAGAAATATCCTGATAAGTATTGCCGCTTTGTTCATGGGGCAACTGGATGTTGAGGCCAATACTGGGTGATTTCCCTTCGTAGGCCCCTTTGTTGGCGGCCTCCATAATGCCCGGTCCGCCACCGCTGACAACCGAAAAGCCGGCATTTGAGAGGGTACGGGAGATATCCACGGTGAGCTGATAATAGGGATGATCGGGAGCTGTGCGGGCCGAACCGAAAATACTCACCGAAGGACAAATGCGCGCCAGGCGCTCAAAACCATCAACAAATTCAGACATGATCTGGAAAATCTTCCATGACTCACGCGTCAGCATGGTGTCGTTGATGGGGCTCAGGCCCGGATGCTTGGCTTTACTGTGCATATGGTTGTTCTGTCTAGGTATGAGGGTTGTTGTTCGAGTAGAATGAAATTTGCGTAAGACAATGGTTCAAGATTATATGAAAAAGATCATATTTGCTCGTGTTATCGCCCTGGGCATTTTCTAGTTCTGCATTCATCTGCCGGATGCTAATGGCGTTAAAATTTAGGCAGCCCCACTTCAAAAAAGTTTATTGTTTATGACCGATAAAACCGTAAAGCCGCTGGTGCTGGTGGATGGATCATCGTATCTATTTCGAGCCTTTCATGCCATGCCCAACCTCACCAATTCCAAAGGTGAACACACCGGCGCTATTTATGGCGTGGTCAATATGATCCGGCGCTTGCTGGCAGATTTTGAGCCGGAACACATTGCGGTGGTATTTGATGCCAAGGGTAAGACCTTCCGCAATGATCTCTATCCTGAATACAAGGCCAATCGCCCCCCCATGCCGGAGGAGCTTGCGCAGCAGATTCAAGCGGTACATGAAATCATTAAAGCCATGGGACTACCGTTGTTGTGCGTGCCCGGGGTTGAGGCGGACGATGTCATCGGTACCCTGGCGCAACAGGCCACCGACATGGGCATCGATACGGTGATATCAACCGGCGACAAGGATATGGCACAACTGGTGAATCAGCATGTCAGTCTGATCGACACCATGAAAGGGGTGGTGAGTGACGAGCAGGGCGTGGTTGATCGGTTTGAAGTCACGCCTGAGCAGATCATTGATTACCTCGCCCTGATTGGCGACACGGTGGATAACGTACCCGGTGTGCCCAAGGTCGGACCCAAGACCGCGGTGAAGTGGCTGAAAGAGTATGGATCCCTGGATGAGATCATGGCCCATGCGGATGAGTTCAAGGGCAAGGTCGGGGAGTATCTGCGCGACAGCCTTGAACAACTCCCCTTGTCGAAGGAACTGGTGACGATCAAAAAGGATGTGGAGCTGGAGGTCGATCCCGTTACAGTGAATCGCCAGTCACCCGACACCGACGCCTTGCGAGAATTATTCGGGCGCTATGAGTTCAAGAGCTGGTTGGCGGAGGTGCTGGGCAGCCAGGATGGGCAGCAGATGGAAAAAGCTGTCACGAATGCCAACTATGAAACCGTATTCGAACAAGCCGCCCTCGATGACTGGATCAAGAAATTAAACAAAGCCGATTTGTTTGCCTTTGATCTGGAAACCACCAGCCTGGATTACATGCAGGCGGAAATTGTCGGTT
>CBDUOW010000163.1:0-4288 GCA_965368945.1 uncultured Gammaproteobacteria bacterium | reverse complement strand
TCCAGCTCGGCTTTCTTTATGTCATGGGGAAAGAACATGATGCTGCTTTTTTGAAATGAGGGATCATTGACTGACAACCAGCCGACACGCTGCGGATTAAAATAGGATACGGTTCCCACAAATTCGAAGTTTGCATCGGAGCCTTCGAGCACCATGGCGCCCGTTGTCTTAACCGCACGCAAAGCTTCTTCGAATTCCTTTCGTTTCGGATCGTCCTTTTGCACCATAATATAAAGCATGTGCTTGGCACGCGTGCAGGCCACATAAATCAGGCTGGCCATGATGGGGTTATCAATTGGCAAACGGTATTCGCTGAGGTTAAGCAGTATCGCCACCGGTGTCTCCAGCCCCTTGAAACCGGTAATGGTTGCGAGATCCACCTTGTTACTTGCCTTGCTATGTCCGGGTTGCTCACGCTCGGGACTCAGAAAGCGCAACGGGTATCGTGCGATAGTATCATTGGCTTTCACTACCGATTCTGCGGTGCGCGGATTACGCGCTGACAGCAACGTCACATCCCGGGTTGATAAGCCTTCTTCTCGAAACAACTTGCGGAACAGCCGCCCGAGTTTACCTCTACAATCCTGGGGGTCATCATAAACCACCAGTTCAGGCATGTAACCCAAACGCCCGGAGTGACTCTGCATGATCTGGCTGCCGGTACGAAAATGCCGTGCGAAGGTGGTGATTTCACGCGTCGTGCGATAGTTGTAAACCAGTGGAAAATAAGGCGGCGCAATAGGCAACACATCCTCCGGCACAAAGCCTCGCTCAGTGCCACCTGCACCAAACACCCCCTGGCTACGATCAAAGAAAATAAGGAAGTGGCTGTCCTCTGGTGCCAGCACGGATTCTATTGCTTCCCACCAGAACGGTTGCACATCCTGCGCTTCGTCACACAGTACAGCATCAAAACGTTTTTCAGATTTTTCGATGGCCCGCTTGAGTCTTTCCGGCGCTTCATATTGCGTCCAGTCTTCACGTTCGCCTTCAAAGTCATGTGGCGGATTAAGCAAATGCACACCAAACACCTCTGCTAATTCGTTATAGGTTTTTACTTCAATATCCGAACCCACTTCATGCTTAAGGTATTCATTGAGTAAGCGGTTGGAAGAAAGCAATAATACCCGTAACCCTGCGTTACGAAAGTACCGTGCCAATAACAGGGCTATCATGGTCTTACCGGTTCCCGCTTCACCTTCTACCGCCAGGCGTGGTGAAGATGCAATGGGTTGTACCAGGCTCTCCTGGATCACTTCCACATCCTTAACCCGCAGGTCATGGCTGTCGAGATAGTCCTTGAGAAAAAGTTTGCTGGTAAAATCCTTGCCCCACAAAATACCATGCAGGTCATCCACAACATCATCGAAACGCAGGTACTGCTCTGGCTGGCTGTGGGTAACCAGGCGTTTAATCGCAGCTTCCAGTGATGTCATTTTATTCCGGCCTATAACAATCTCGGGGACAATGGAGGCCGATTCCACCATCTCATCCTCATGCACGGAAGGAAGTGACACCGCATGACTTACGGGCACCTTGATACCACGGTTGCGCAACACGCGCAGGAATCGACTTTTCCAGACCAGAGCCTGCTGAAACGGGTCCTTGATTTCAAAGGTTTCACCGTATCGGTTGATTGAGTAAAACTTACCCGTATCCGCTGAATGTCGAATACGTCCACCCTTAACCTCAACCACGACTACGCCGAACCGTTTGTGATAGAGCACAAAGTCAATTTCGTTATCACGCAAGCCAGTATCACGATCGATTGTCGAGAGTGTGCGCGAATAATACACCTGCCAACTATCGCCAAGGCCATTCTTGCAGGCCTCATAAAACGCTTCTTCAGCACGACTGGAAAATATAACGCGCGTGGTACGCGTATCCGGGAACATACGGGCCATTACGACTCCCTTTGATTCATTACTGGCTGAGCTTAGCAGTAAACAAGCTATTCATGGCCGTTAGTTGTCACATTTTCAATAACAAAGATTCACAACTATTACTTTATGACTCAAATCATAAACCGGGCAAACGATAAACAATACAGGATGTGGTTGTTTTATGCATTGATCATGCTGATCGATAACGTTAAGCTCAGTAATATATAACTATAACAGCAATGATCAAATTCGACTGGTAGCAACTACGAAAAGCTGATGATTGATGCCAAACAATAAGCCTTCAACAAATACGCACAAACCGTCAGTAAGCTCTTCCTATGTCTGGATTGCGGGTTCACTTATGGCAACTATTGTCATCGCCGGTATTATTCTCGTCGAAACTACAAACGTTTTTATTAATGATAATGCCAGACAAGAATTTATTACCCAATCAAGGATCGCGGCCGCCGGTATTGATTCATTATTAGTTGAATCGCTAACCGGCACAGAATCTGATGCCACAACAAACCAGTATGCATCATTAAAAAATCAGCTCATCGCTATCAAAAGCACGTCAGATGATATGCGTTTTGTTTATTTAATGGGGAAAAGAAACAATGACGTTATATTCCTGGTTGATGCTGAACCTGTCGATTCTGAGGACTATTCACCACCAGGAGAAATATATCCTGATCCTTCTAAAGAATTGCTGGATATATTTAAGAATGGTCAAGCTTTTGTTGAAGGCCCAATTATCGATCAATGGGGCACATGGATTTCGGGTCATGCGCCCATCAAGGAGCCAGGTAGCGACCGAGTACTCGCAATCATTGGTATCGATATTGATGCGGACACCTGGGAAAAAACAGTAAACCTCTACCGTTGGGGTAGTATAGGAATCATACTCTTGCTTGTTTCCCTGGTGCTGGTCTATTTTATCTCTCTCTGGCGTATCAGTTACATTAACAAAATGCGGCATATTATCGCTGCCGAGTTGGCACACACAGTCGAAAACCTTAGCGACGCGAACCAGGAACTTAAAGCCTTCAGTTATTCAGTATCGCATGATTTACGCGCACCTCTGCGGCATATTCATGGCTATTGTGAGGCGCTGGAAGAAGATTTCAGTGATAAATTGACCGCTGATGGCCTTAGTTACCTGCAGCGCTTGCAGCACGCCGCAAAAAATATGGACCGTCTGATTCTGGGACTGCTAAAAATATCCCGTGTCAATCGGCAAGAACTGGAGGTTAATATTGTCAACCTCAGCAAGCTGGCAGAAAACATTATCAATGAATTAAATAATGAAAATACGGATAAAACTTACCAGACACATGTTGATAAAAATATGCTTGTTTTTGGTGATACCAGATTATTGCGCGCCGTAATGGAAAACCTGATATCCAACGCCTATAAATACACACGCCAAACGGATAACCCTCACATTGAAATCGGTTGTACCGAAAAAGAAGGTGCGAAGGTCTACTATGTTAAAGACAATGGTGCCGGCTTTGATATGAGGCACTACGATAAACTGTTTGAACCTTTTCAACGGCTGCATCATGCCGATGAATTTGATGGTTCGGGTATCGGTTTATCAACCGTGGCGCGTATTGTCAATCGCCATAAGGGCCGCATCTGGGCAGAGGGGAAAGTCAACGAAGGCGCGGTATTTTATTTCACCCTTGGGCTTAGCGGTTAAACCGCCCAAAAAGACTTTAAGAGAATAAATTAAGGATAAAAACACACCGTGGAGCTAGGGTACATACTGGCTATATGCGGCATTGTCACAGGCTGGAAGCCGAACAAAAATTATTCTGATACATTTTTTGGGCTTGAACGTGGTTTCCGGCGTCATCGCAGGGTATGTAATTGATTAATTTCCAACCAGTTTTTTCCGGGATTATGTGACCTATATCCATAATACTGTTTACTGATCAAGATCAAGTTATTATTAACCTCTGTGACCTGTTATAAAGTAATTTCTCTATTAATATATAACGGTATACAGCTATAGCAATCCATGTAGTGAGAACCACCATCCTCTTCTAATAAACAAAGGGGCTCCACATGAAGAGTAAGTACACTTTCTGGGTAACAGTCATGCTGATGGCCGGCTGGCTAGTTTCCCTGGGTGCCTTTAGCGGCACAGCATACGCATCTGAATCCACGGCGGATCACAGTAAATTCAAGGAACTTGACAAAGACTTCAAAACAGGACCCGAGGTCACCAAGGCCTGCCTGTCCTGTCACACCGAGGCGGCAAAGCAGGTCCACAAGACGCCGCACTGGACCTGGGACTTTATGAACCCGACAACCGAACAACGTCTGGGTAAGAAAAATGTCCTGAATAATTTCTGTATCACCCCCCAGTCGAACTTCGCTGGCTGTACCGCCTGTCACGT
>CBDUOW010000162.1:0-4307 GCA_965368945.1 uncultured Gammaproteobacteria bacterium | reverse complement strand
CAGGAAGTGCGAGAGTATGCCGACAAGCAGGGGGTGCAACTGGACGAGGCTATGCAGAAAGGCCTGGAAGAGAAAGCCGTCGAGTTTCGGGAGAGCGGTAGCGAAATCTACAAAGAGACCTGATCCTGCCTGAGGCAGTTCCGTTGATAAAGCCGGGGTTATCCCCGGTTTTGTCGTTATGGGGTCAGGCGATAGAGGATAAAACTCAGGTCATCCGCATGGGATGGAAAACCTTGCTGCGGATGTTGCATGCGTTGCTGACACAGTGACACCAGTTTCTCGGCCGCCTTGGCCAAGGGGCCCTTGCGAATGATCTCAACGATTTCTTCCATGTAGAGGTTATCAAACAGCCCGTCACTGGCAAGCAGTAACGTATCCCGGCTTGCCAGTTGCAGGCTGGTACCGATACTGATACTCATATCCAAGGCACCGACCACGTTGGAGACGATGTGGCGTTCTTCGTGATGCACTGCTTCGTCTTCATCCAGCATACCTGCTTCGACCGCATAGCCCATGGGCGAGTGCGGCACCGTGTAGGCCTTCAGTTTACCGCGTTGGCCGGTTAGCATGATCATCGCGTCGCCCACATGATAGTGGCGAATGGTGTGCCCCTGGATTTCAATCACCGCCAGGGTGGTTGCCATGCCGCTGGCCTGTTGCAGTATTGCTGCATTGGCCTGTTCAATGCCGTTCAGGATCGCATCGCGCAACGGAGTCTCATCTGTTGCGGCTTCATTCAACACCCGTATCAGGCTATCGATTGCGAGCTGTGAGGCGGTTGATCCGGCGGGCAGACCGCCCAGACCGTCAGCCACGATTAATACACCACTCTCATCATCAAAGGGGAGTATGGCAAGGCAGTCTTCATTGGGTGTTGTTTTGTCTGGCGCGCGGGTAGTAAAGAACAGCGCCTTGCCGTGAAGAAAAGACGTGGCCACTGGCTTTTCAAAATCAGCTTGCGAATAGGCTTGAATGTTTTTGAGTTTATTGTTCATGTGTGGGAATCGCACGCCAGCTAATGGAGTTAATCCCACTGCATGGTTTCAAGATAACGGCGGAGTTCACCCGCGGTTCTGAATTTTTTCAGAATCAGGGAGCGTTTCAGGCCGTTGATGATGGCTTTAATTTCCGTGGGCTGTTGCGCGTAATATTTCTGTCCCCCCAGGGCTTCATACAGGATATGAATCATGTCGACTGTATCAGTATGTATGTATTCCTTCTTCGGCGCACCAAGATGGAACAGGTCCACCAGCTTCAGTTCAAACTTCAAACCATAGCGTTGCACGATGATATTGTCGGAATGGAGATCGCCGTGGTATTCCCCCATGTCGTGAATGTTTTCCATGCCACAGGCCAGGGAATGTAACAGATGTAGAGACTGATACGCGCTCAGACGTTTGCCCTTCTGGCGCGCGATGAATTGACTCAGCAACTCGCCTTCCACATACTCCGAAATCAGAATCGTCACGGGTTCACCCCGTACCGTGATAGTGTCACGCGCACTGTATTGAATCACGATCGGGCAGTGGCGCAACTTGTGGAGTTTTTTTGCATAGAACAGGGCATTCTTGTCTCGTTCATTGCGTTGTGGAAAAAACAGTTTGGCAGTGCGCTCGATACCCGTGGCAACCTCACGGATCAAATACACTTCACCTTCCCAGCCGGCACCAAGCAGGCTGAGCACTTCATACTTGCGCGCCAGGATGCGACCCGGCGCAAGATTAAAGGCTTCAATTTGATGGGGTTTCATTGGATCACATTATTGGCCAATGCGGTATTCACATGCCAGTGCTTTATATTAATGGATGTTAATAATCTCATAATATTAACGCCAAGATTTTCCAAAAAATCGATAAAAAACGGTTCATTCAAATAATTGTTTGGCTATACTGTCAAGTATTGTTTTTCAATCAGTGGCGAGTTTCAAAGTCTGCCAGACTTTCAATGCAACTTCCCCTACTGGAAAGCAGTAACTGTAATATTTCCAAAAAATGATATATGAGGGTGGAGACATGCTGAACGGCACAGTAAAGTGGTTCAATAATTCCAAGGGGTTCGGCTTTATTGCACCAGAAGACGGTAGTGAAGATGTATTTGTACATTATTCAGCAATACAAAGCGGTGGTTACAAAACCTTGAACGAAGGCCAGGCAGTAACTTACGAGGCGGAAAAAGGCCCGAAAGGTATGCAGGCCACTAACGTTCAACCGGTATAAAACTTCTCGCGACTTTTTTACCAGGCTTTTCCGTTGCAGTTCTTCTGCAACGGGGCTAGGCTTTGTCCATAACCTGAATAATAACCACCAGGGATATGGGTGAAGCCGCTTTCCTTCCGCAGCAAGACTGTGTTCTACGCCAGCGCAAACTGTGTGATGATCTCTCAGTTAGCACGCGGGCCTTTGTGACAGGTGTACGTGCGTATGTGCACCGGATTTGTTATTCCTTTACGCGACTTGCATCACTCAGAGCACATGACCGGATTAAACCCCGAAGATGATGGGGGAGTTTGCTATTGGCTACGTGTCATTCTCCGGTAACTAAAGATTTCACAAGGGTCGTGTCTGCAAGCTGTCAACTTATCGAACTGACGAGAGAGAAATAATGAAACGTATAATTGGCCTCCTTGCGCTTCTTGTTTTCAACACAGGTAGTTTAGCCCAGCCACTTGCGCCCGCGGATGTGCCCGAGCCATTAAAACCCTGGACTGACTGGGTGTTGTACGGTGAGACCGACTATCAATGTCCGTTTGTCTATTCCAATCACAAGCAACGTACCTGTGCCTGGCCATCCGAATTGAATCTGGAGCTGACCAACAAGCAGGGACGTTTCACCCAGCAGTGGCAGGTTTTCCAGGAAGCCTGGGTTTCCCTCCCCGGTAACGAGAAGCATTGGCCCCAGTCAGTCAGATTGAATGACAAACCGGCGTTGGTCGTTGCACGACAACAACATCCCGCCATCAAGCTCAAGCCTGGCCGCTATCGCATCAGTGGTGAATATAACTGGGACAGGTTGCCGGAAGCCTTACAGGTACCGCCTAACACCGGCCTGGTTTCACTCAAGGTCAATAACAAGCGGGTACTGTTTCCCGATCTGGCCGCGAACGGTCGTCTCTGGTTGCGCGAGCGGGATGCCGGCAAAAAAGACCAGGACCAGAGTGACAAACTTGAGTTGCAGGTTTTTCGGCAAGTGACTGATGAAATCCCCATGCGGGTGGTGACCCGCCTGCAACTCGATGTCTCCGGTAGCCAGCGTGAAGTCGAATTGGACGGAGCGCTGTTAGAGAACATGATTCCGTTAAGTTTGCACAGTCGTTTGCCGGCGCGATTGGAGCCGGATGGGCGCCTGCGGGTGCAGGTGCGCCCCGGGCGCTGGACAATTAACCTTGAAGCGCGCCAGCCAGCGGACACCACCAGTTTACAACTGCCTGCAGCGGTTGCTCCCTGGCCGGAACAGGAAGTCTGGGTATTCTTTGCCCAGAATCATTTACGCCTGGTGGAAGTGGAAGGCGTTAGTATCGATCCGCGGCAAACCAGTTTGCCGGAGGGCTGGCAATATCTTCCCGCTTATCTGATGAAAGCGAATGACAGTTTGCATCTGAAAGTCATTCGCCGTGGTGATCCGGAACCGGAGCCGGACAAGTTAAGCCTGCATCGCAATCTTTGGCTCGACTTCAACGGCAAGGGTTATACCGTGCATGACAAGATCACCGGCAGCATGACGCATGGCTGGCGATTGGAAACCCAGCCGGCCATTGACCTGGGACGGGTTGATATCGATGGTGACCCCCAATTCATCACTCAGTTGCCCGGTTCGGACCGTAAGGGGATCGAGGTGCGGCGCGGCGCCATCAATCTCAGTGCCGATAGTCGTTACACCGAAAGTATTCGTCGCATTCCGGCCACCGGCTGGGAACAGGACTTTCATCGCGTCTCGGCCGAGTTGAATTTGCCGCCGGGCTGGATGCTGTTTTCCGCCAGCGGGGTCGATAACGTGCCGCAGACCTGGTTACAACGCTGGACCCTGCTGGATCTGTTTATGGTGTTGGTCCTGTCGCTGGCGATCCTGCGTCTGTGGAACTGGCGTTGGGGGCTGGTGGCCTTGGTTGCCCTGACCTTGATCTGGCACCAGAACCTGGCGCCGCAGTTCGTCTGGGTGAATGTGTTAATCGCCATTGCCCTGTTGCGAGTCGTGCCCGAGGGGAAATTCCACCTGGTTGTGACCTGGTACCGCAACCTGAGTTTGTTGGGTCTGGCGCTGATCGTGATTCCTTTTGCCGTGCAGCAGGTTCGCATCGGTCTCTATCCACA
>CBDUOW010000161.1:0-4351 GCA_965368945.1 uncultured Gammaproteobacteria bacterium | reverse complement strand
ATCAAACCTCAGCGACGATATACACCATCCATGATTCCTGGTTTTCGACCTCGGTCACTTCATAATACTCACCGGTGCCTTCCAGCTCATCGTCGTCATCATCGGTATCTTCGTAACGTTCCCAGTAGACCCGTACTTTTTTGTAACCGGCTTCTTCCAGCAATTCTCTGATTTCAGGAATGGCCCATAAGCGCCAGGCATAGGTAAAGGCATTTTCCAGGCGGGAGTCGTCATCGAAGTCGAAGTGGATCGCGCACTCCATATGGTGATCGATGGGGTTAAATGAAACTTGCTCCCAGATATAGGTTGCCGGCACTTCTTCAAGCTCGGTTTCCTCTTCAATCACGTCTTCACATTCAGTGCCGCCAAACAGGTCAAGCACAAGCAGGCCGTCTTCTTTCAATCCCTTGCGGGCTTGTTCAAAGTAACCTCGCAACTCGTCGCGTTTCTCAAACAGACAATAGCTGAAGTTAAAGGCACAAGTGACATCAACTTTCGGCTCAATAATATCCCGCACGTCGGATTCAATCAGGGTGACCCGCTTGGCAATATCATTGCCTGCGGTCTCGATGTTGTTTTTTAATCCCCAATCGAGAGTGGGCTTATCGATATCAACCCCGATAGCGGTGCGATCTGGATCGCTCTTGCACCATTCGACGGAGAGAAAGGCAGTACCACAGAAATCTTCTTTCATACTCAGGGGAGTTCGACCACGCAACTCCCGAAAGGTCTTGTCCATGAATTCGACTTCGGCCTCCGGCGCCTGGACGGAATACTGATACAGAACATGTCGATCCGCCTGTTCAGCTAGCGTCGGACTGGTATTTTTTTCCTTGGCGGCACTCATGAAAATCCCCTGTGTATTAACCATCTATAAGTAGGTATATAAAATTTGCTGGCTATTATAGAACCATTTTGAGACAAGAGGGGATATATTAGACAGGGTATTTTCCCATGCTGCGGCTTGCTACTCATATAAATATTTCGTTCCTTCAGCTCCCGCTAATTACAGATATGCTATGATTTTGCACCTTCGCACTTAATGCACAATTTTCAAGGTTTATGTCTAATAGTTCCTCAATCCCACTACGCCACACTACCGTTCCAGTCAGCGTAGGTAACATCACTGTCGGTGGTGCTGCCCCCGTCGTTGTACAGTCCATGACCAACACGGACACCGCGGATGTAGCTGCCACGACCCGGCAAGTCCTTGAACTGGCCCGCGCCGGCTCGGAACTGGTACGAATTACCGTCAATACGGCCGAAGCGGCCGCCGCCGTTCCCCATATTCGGGAGGCCCTGGACAAGGCCAACTGTCAGGTCCCCCTGATCGGCGACTTTCACTTCAATGGTCATAAATTATTGAGTGATTACCCCGATTGCGCGGCCATGCTGGGAAAATATCGTATCAACCCGGGTAATGTCGGCAAGGGCAAAAAACGCGATGAGCAATTTGCCCGCATGATTGAGATCGCCTGTGAACACGATAAACCGGTCAGAATAGGCGTGAACTGGGGGAGCCTGGACCAGGCGCTGCTGGTGCGCCTGATGGATGAGAATGCCAGGCTGGCGGAACCGAAGGAACCCACCGATATTATGCATGCCGCCATGGTCGCCTCCGCACTGGAAAGCGCCCAGCAAGCCGAAGCCTTTGGCCTGGGTCATAACAAGATCATCCTGTCCTGCAAAATGAGCGGGGTTCAGGACCTGGTCAGTGTCTATCAGGATCTGGCCGAACACTGTGATTATCCTTTGCATCTTGGCTTGACCGAAGCCGGTATGGGTTCCAAAGGCATCGTGGCTTCGACCGCCGCCCTGTCGGTGTTATTACAGCAAGGCATTGGCGACACCATTCGCATTTCCCTCACTCCCGAGCCGGGTGGCGATCGCTGCCAGGAAGTGATAGTGGCGCAGGAAATTCTGCAATCAATGGGACTACGCTCCTTTACTCCCATGGTTGTCTCCTGCCCGGGTTGCGGTCGGACCTCCAGTACCTATTTCCAGCAACTGGCACAGGACATCCAGTCTTATCTGCGACACAAAATGCCCGAGTGGCGTAAAACGCACCATGGGGTGGAAGAAATGACCGTCGCCGTGATGGGCTGCGTGGTTAACGGCCCGGGAGAAAGCAAACACGCTAATATCGGCATCAGTCTGCCCGGAACCGGGGAAAAGCCAGTGGCGCCCGTTTATGTCGACGGGGAAAAGACTGTCACCTTGAAGGGTGAGCACATTGCCGCCGAGTTTCAGCAGATCGTTGAAGACTACGTGAAACGCACCTACACAACATCTGATATCTAGAAAACCGTGTGACCCAACATTCGCATCGAGTCTTAACGTTTTTTATGCTGCTTCTTTTTTAATTCTTTTTCCAGGATATCCTGATAGTCCCGAATCCGCTGAACATAGGCCACCGGCTCATAACCACGAGCATAACCGTACTTGAGAGTTTTGTAATACTGCTTGCGGGATAATAGCGGTAAGACCTCAGCCAGTTCAGGCCAACTGTCTGGGTTCTTGCCCAGTCGTACGGCCAGTTCCCGTGCATCCAGTAAATGACCGTAACCAACGTTGTAAGCCGCCAAAGCCATGTAAGTACGATCAGGATCCGTGATGCTATCCGGTAGGCGATTGTACATACGCTTCAGGTAACGTGCCCCGCCCCAGATGTTTTGCTCGACATCAAACCGACTTTGAACACCCACTTCATTCGCAGTATTCAGGGTTAACATCATGATGCCGCGTACCCCGGTCGGACTGCGGGCACGGGGGTTCCAATGAGATTCCTGGTAAGACATCGCCGCCAACAGGGTCCAGTCGAACTTGTAATGTTTGGCCGCCGCTTTGAAATACTTTCGATAAGAGGGTAGAACTTTATATATCCGACGTTTATAGGTTTTAATATCGACATAATCAAAAACTTCGATAAAACCGTAATACTTCTCCTGCAGTTGCCCCAGGGTGCCGTCTTCCTCAATGAGTTCAAACCAGTCATCCACGGCATCCTGCAGTCCGTCAGCATCAGCCGGCAGTACCCAGGCAAGTATTTCCGGTTCGGAAATATCAAATTGTACCGACAGTTCCGGGTAATAACGCCGGTTAATGTCGACAATATTTGAATCCGCTACAGTACAGTCAATACGTTTGCGCCAGACCTCTTCCAGTATGTTTTCAGTATTGAGTTGTTCATCAGCCCGCCAAGCCAGATATGGATGGTGGCGTTTTAGATAGGTTAATCGTTCAACGTAACTACTGTGTGCCGGTACAACCAGCTCAATCCCTTCCAGGTCTTCAATTTTTTGCGGACGTTTACCACCCCGGCGACAGACTACTTGTTGTCTGACAATCTGATAGGTCGATCCAAAGAGAAAATAGTCGTCACGCTCTTCGGTCCGTGTCAGGCCGGCGGCCGCGATATCAACTTCGCCCTGCGCCAATAGCGGCAAAATCTCGCCAAGGTTGTCTTTCACGACAAAGCGGGGTTTAACACCAAGATGTTCGGCAAAGGCCAGAATAAGCTCGTATTCAAAACCGCTAAGACCGTCGCGTCCTTCAAAGTAAGTGGTCGGCGCATTGCGAGTCGCTACAACAAGTTCGCCGTCGTTGAGGATCTGTTTAAGCCGTTGATCATTGCTGCAGGCGCTCAACCATAACAATATGAATATCAGGCCAAGCCTGCAACAATAACCAATCAGTCTCATCATTAAATCCTGAACAACGGGCTGCTACCAGTTCATACTCTTCGCAAGCTTAGCACAAGTCGAGCACCCCACTGGTAAACACTCATTCCCACCAGAATACAGAACGTCCCAATCCAGACCGCAGGGTTGATGATCTCATTATTCAATCCTTGCCCGAGAAGCAATGCCAGCACAGGTGTTAACAAGGTTACGAGAGCAACACGACTGGCATCAATATGCTTAAGGACATAGAAATACATGATGAATCCGAGCACTGAACCAAACACGGCCAGATAACTGATCGACAATGCAGTCCGGGTGGATATGTCTTCAGGCCAGCCATCACTAAACAGCAACCATGTCACCAGGTACAAGGGCGCCGCAATCAGTAACCCACCATTGGTTACTTCCAGCGCCGGCAAACGGGCACTGATTGATTTCACCCACACGGCACTGACCGAATGCAAAATCACCGCCAGTAAAACAGCCGCAATGCCATACACAGCACCCTCGCTCAGCTCAACACCCGTACCGAAAATGATGATCAGGCCGACGATCCCCAGAAAGATACCGGCCAGTTTACTTGCTGTCAGGCTACGCTCCTGCAGCCATATAGCGGCAATCACCCCGGTGACGATCGGTGTGAGCCCAAAGATGACTGAAATCAGGCC